>JAGXNU010000017.1:0-18086 GCA_019894815.1 Promethearchaeota archaeon | reverse complement strand
CTTTAGTTATTCCTGATATTATTTGTTTAGCTTTATCTTCGGAAATTCCTTTCCACATATTAACATGAACTATTGGCATATTTTTACACCTTAAATTTCTCATTAATCTTATTGTTAATAAAGTTTTTTCTAAGTATTGTAACCTTTAGCTATACTTCCTTTTTTAAAAAAATATTTCAAAATGTAGATTCTGTCTCAGGACAATAGAAATTCAATGATTTATTTCATTTTAGCCAATAAATCCTTAGTTCTGTTTTTTGTTTTTTCTACAATTTTTTTCATCCTTTGAGCATCATGATATGATTCAAGATAGTGAAAATTGAAATGCAATTGGCCTTTCATAGTGAATACAAGCACTGTAATTGCTCCCATTGGGAAGGAAAGTGCTCCATAAAAAGATTCAATCGAAATATTATTAGAATCGAACTCAATACCCATGTGATCTAAAGAACCTAAATTAGTTATAGCAAACGCTTCCTGATTACTAGCTATATCTAAAAAGATTGTTGCAAATTCTTTTAGAAGATCGATGGGAACACCTGTATGAACTATTTTATGAATTTTGTAGACATTTTTGTCTCGTAAGGAACGGAGTAGCTTACTTTGATATTGTTTAGCATTAATCCAAAAATCCTGGCTTTCCTTATATTTCATTTTCACTACTGCTCCACTAGCGTATAAACCGAAAGCTTCTCCAATTGGATAATTTAATCTATTTCTAAGATTCACTGGGTTATTTATAGCGGAAAATTCTGGTAGAAATAAGGTACTAATTGCACTATGAACCGAAACTTTATTTTGTTTACACAGTTGAATAAACAGAACAGTTTCATCTACAGATAATTTCCATAAAATTAACCTAAGATCACCTTTTATATAATCAGAATCATGAAGAATATCTTCCTTTTTTTTGCCAAATTTGAGAAAATGATATATTCGGAGTACAGAAAACAACGCTCTAGTACGAAAAGCTTTTTTGGGGATCATCTTTCTGATTTTTGGAGAAAAAATATCCACTTTTTTTATTGGGGTATTTATTGATTTAACTTCTAAATCGGGGGTATTTAGAAAATCAATAAGATCTCTGGTCAAAAGAACCATGGATAATCCATCAGAAATGGTGTGTTGAGCACAGAGTATAATATCACTATGTTCTAAGGATGTAATAAGACTTGTACGGAAAAGAGGTGAGTTTTTATCTTTCATATTAAAATTTGTTTCTAAATTCTTAAGAAAAAATGTATTGGTTTGTTCATCGCTTTTATATTCAGCAGTTTCGATTGGAATTTCCGTTACTTCTTTTGATGTAAACCAGAATATATCCTTATCATCAGCTTCGATTCGAACTTTTAATAATGGATGCTTTTCTTGAGCTTTACGTAAAGCTTTTTTTAGCTCATCTGTAGAGATATAACAATTTACCCGGAGCACAATAACTATGTTGTAAGGTTGTCCTAAGGAAAAATTCAGGTATTCCAAATCATTCAACTTTCTAATCATAATGAATCCTCATGGTTATAATCCTTTAAAGGTAATTAAATAGTAATTTGAGTTCGTTGTTATTCGTATGAAGCTAAAACTATTTCCAAGCCATCTCTACCCTCTTTTATGGTCGTTATCCATTCTTCAGGAAATAAACATCCTTATTCGAGCGTCCTAAAACTCCCATTTTTAGTTTATCAGTGGACATTTTTATTGAACTTAATGAAATAAGATATATAGGAAGTATTAAACGAGAAATCTTTATATTTTTTACTTTTCTGTATAAGATAAGGAGTTTAATATTATTGAATTTGAACTAGTTAAAACTGATTTTCACTTTAATTTGTACACCTCTCTGGATCTTGGAAATCCTTACTACTTCTCCGTTAATAATTATAATCCTTGAACAATTTGACGGGGTGAAATCCCATGAAGTAATGCTTGATGGAGTATTTTAATATCAAGCGCATTTATCTCGATATTTTTTTTTTCACTTTCCTTATGCAGATTTGATAATTTCTTCATTATTTGAGGTATTGAATTCTCAGAAGTACCTTTTTTGGAACCAAAATAACCTCCATAGGCGGTAAAGAGGTTTGAAATTAACTCAATTTCATCATCATTGAATTTATTATCACATTCTTTACAAATTACACCGTAATTCATTGCTAGCTTAATAAATCGATGTTTTCCCATTATCTCTTTCTTGCATATAGAGCATTTCACGAAACTTCTATTTTCTTTCATCTTAATTTCTTGTTGGTACATCATGAATATTGATGATTTAGTTCTTTATAAAAGAAAAATGAAGATTTAAACTCGTTAATTTTTATTTAACAAATTTATTACTCTGGAAATAGAGGTTGAAACTCATTTTCTCTTGCCATGTTAACTATCTTTTCTAGTTCTTCAGTATCAAGTTTCTTATATCGCTTAACGGCATTCAATACTAATGGCCATAGCCTCACATCACAGGGCAAGGAATAAGTTGTAACTCCATCCTGTGACAATGTAAACCACACGGCTTGGTCAACCAATTCTTGTTTATCAAGAGGTTCGTACCACGTTTTATATGTAGGATCAGCTTTCCATCTGTTTTTAGAAATGGCTTTAATAGCTGTAACTCCAATGTTTTTATCACGAGTAATTTGAAGAATACTTTTAAAATCATTAACGGGATCAGGGTTTACAAGCGAGGCAACATAAACGGGAAGAAGAACAGTGTCAAAATCATCGGATAACTCGAGTGCTTTCTGCAATATTCTTACATCATCGTGCGCCGTAATACCAATATGCTTTATTAAACCTATTTCCTTAGCTTCTTTGAAGGCTTCCATGGCTCCATCTTTTCCAAGGATTTGATCTAATTCCTCCATTGATGAGACCGCATGAAACTGATACAAATCAAAGTATGTCGTGTTAAGACGTTCTAACGATTGGTTAAGTTGTCTCCAAGCCCCTTTCTTTGTTCTTTTCATCGTTTTTTCCGCTAGAAAAAATTTGTCCCTATATTTTTGTATCCAAGGTTTAAGTCGTTCTTCTGCCTTACCATAGGTTGGAGCGACATCTATCATGTTAATTCCATGGTCCAATGCGAGCGTTACGGCCTTATCGGCTTCAATTTGATCAACATACCCGAGCCCGCATCCTCCCATAGCAATTATTGTAATTTTGGCCCTGGTTTTGCCAAAAACGCGAGTTTCCATTTATTCACCTTAAAACATCTAATTGATATAAAATATTATGCAATAAAATTTAAAGGTTGATTATTCCATTCAGAATTAATCTTTAAAACAGTATTTCTTTGAATTGAGAAATAAGTAAAACATATAAGTAAAGAAATCTTTATTATAAAGTAGGAATTAATAGGTTATCAAAAATGATTGTAGGAACATCCATTATTAGTGAGAAGGGTCAAATTACTATTCCTAAGGAGATTAGAGATAAATTAGGCATTGTTCAAGGAGACAGGTTAGTCTTTGATTTAAAGGGTAATGAGATCATAATCAAAAAAACAGGAACGAATAAAGTATCAAAAATATTAAAAGAACAAAAGTCATGGAAAATTAGTAGCGTTGAATTTCAAAGAAAGTTGCGTGATGAGTGG
Source organism: Promethearchaeota archaeon (assembly GCA_019894815.1). Taxonomy (GTDB): domain Archaea; phylum Asgardarchaeota; class Lokiarchaeia; order Sigyniarchaeales; family SOKP01; genus SOKP01. The sequence goes on along the minus strand of JAGXNU010000017.1, from coordinate 14,497 downwards.
GAATGAAAATTGGATTAGATACAAATATCTTCCTTAACGTTAAAAATAAAGAAGAACCTTTTTATCAATATTCTGAAGCTATATTAAACGCAATTGATGAAGGGGAGTTGAAAGCGATTATTTCTATTATATCTATTGCTGAATTATGTGTTGGATATTATAGAAGCGATGAATTAATTGAAAAGGATGAATTTATAGCAGGAATATATTCAAATAAAAACTATGATATGATTGAAATGAATTTTAAAGTGGCGGATAAAGCGGGAGAAATTAAAAATAAGAGCAATCTAAAACTACCAGATTCCATTATAACTGCAAGTATACTACTAGAAGGTGCTTCTTGTTTAATAACAAATGATGGAGGGTTTGAAAATGCAAAAGATTTTATTTCTGTATTTACATCTAAAGAATTTTACGAGAATTACCTTCAAAAAGAAGGATAATTCATTGGGATCTAATTAATCTAATTGGAAATTTTTACATAAGAGTTCGGAGTCATGATGAGGTATTGTTCTCCAAGTCTAGCCATTGAACCCCCATTTTCTCTCAGAAATATTTTTAGGTCCTCTATACCTCGTTTTAATTTTGTAACATCCACGCTCTTAAGGAGATCTTGAGTATTTATAATCAAAATCTTACGACTCATTAACTCCTTTTTGATTTGCTCGACTTGACCAAGAGAGGAAAAATCAAATTTCTTAATTACAAAATTTTGCTTGAGTGTTGTAAGTTCATTTGAAAATCCCATGGTTTCTTCTGGTGATCTTAATAGATCATCCTCCACTTTTTTCCAAAATCTAGTCAATTCTACTTTCACAACCTATTTCGTATTATTTCTTATTTGTAATATTAATTACAAATATTTAGGATATGTGTATTATGTACGCTATATGATATATAATTGCTAATAATATCCCCGTATTAATTTTTAAGGATATAGTTTAAAAATAATATATATGCATAGATTCATATTAATAATCATATTAATCATCATAAAAAATGAAATCAAAATGAGTGAAGAAAAAGTTATTGTTGCAAATAAGGGTCTTGTTCGGGCCGACTTTGCATTTTGGGTTGGTCAATATTTGGATAAATTCTATGATGGACTAGAAAATAAAAAAATCATGGGAAATAAGTGCCCAAAGTGTGGAGATGTATTTGTACCGCCGAGGAAGATATGTGGTAAGTGCAATATAGTGATTCCGTTAGAAGAAAATTGGGTTGATTTACCAGAAACGGGAACTCTCATGAATTTCACGACTACTGCATATAGAGTTAATGATAGAACCTCGAGAAAGGCAAAAGACTGGACAATTGGTATGATCCAGATTGATGGTAGCAATACTTCAATAATCTATAGGTTATTGAAAATGGAACTCGAAGATGTTAAAATTGGCATGAAAGTTCAAATCGAATGGAGCGAAAAAACTAAAGGAGACCCTTCAGATATCAAGGGTTTCATAAAGGTTTAGGAGGTGCTATAAAATGCAAAAAGTAGGAATAGTAGGTTATTATCAAGTAAAATTATATTCAGATGCGAATTACGGGCGCTATGAAATGATATTTGAGGCATCTCGAGGAGCTTTAGATAAAGCTGGTCTTAAAAAGAAAGATATATCCACTGTCATTTCTTGTACTAATGATTACTATGACGGCCGTACCATTTCTAACTGTTTTACTGTTGAAGTTGGAGGTGGTTATATGGCTGATGAGAGTAAGGTTGAAATGGATGGAGCACATGCGGTATTATATGGATTAATGCGAGTTCTTTCTGGAAACCATAATTTAGCAGTAGTATGGGGTGGTAGCATGGCCTCTTGTTACCCTTATCATGCTGCAAGACTTTATGAGACAGATCCAACTTGGGAACGTCCTTTAGCTTATGTTAATGATATTACATCTGCTGGATTTCAGATGAGGGCGTATATGGAAAAGTATGGTGTCACTGCTGAAGAAATTGCTAAAGTTGTAGTAAAGAACAAGAAAAATGCTGCTAAAAACCCTTTAGCACTTGAAGAGGCTCAATTGGCAAATTTATCTGTTAAGGATGTTTTAAATTCAGGGATATATGCTGATCCAGTCACCGAATTGATGGTAGCTCCACCTTGCGATAGTGTAGCAGCATTATTGTTAGCACCTGAAAAACAAGCTTTAAAGATCACTGATAAACCAGTTTGGATAAAAGGTGTAGGATATAACCAAGATGCTTATTATCTTGGAGATCGTGATTTATCTGGATGCAAATCAATGAATTTGGCCGCAAAGATGGCATATAGTGCTGCTGGCATTAAAGATCCAAGTTCAGAAATCGATGTGGCAGAACTATTTGAAGCTTATGCCCATGAAGAACTAATCTTCGCTGAAGAATTAGGTTTTGCTGATAAGGGAAAAGGAGCTGAAATTAATTCAGCAATTAATGGAGATTTACCCATTAATCCTTCTGGAGGTGCGCTTGGTGGAAATCCGCCTTGTGGAACTGGGTTAATCCGCGTTATTGAAGCAGTCAAACAATTAACCGGTGAAGCAGGGGAATATCAAGTAAAGGGTGCTAAAAAAGCTGTAGCATCAGGGCAAATAGGAATGTGTGCCCAAAATAATATTTTATATGTATTGGAGGGGAATTAAGATGGGAAGACAAGTAGCAATAGCTTCTGCAGGATTTAGTGAACATGCTTCAAAGCGTTCCGACGTGAGTATGCCTGAATTAGTTAGTGAAGCAATAGAGGATTGTTTGAAAAATGCTCCAAGTGTAGAACTAGGTGATATTGATGCTTTTGTTAATGGAAACATGCCTGCGTTTGAAGGGGCGAATATACCTGAATTATGGATGACCGATTGGATGGGTGCAAGAAATAAACCATTATTACGAGTAACAACCGGAGGAACTACAGGTGGTAGCGTTGCGATAGCTGGCTATTATAATGTAACTGCCGGACTACCTGGAGTTGACACGGTATTAGCAGTAGCTTTTGAACAACAATCTCAAGGAGATACCAGTGTTGGATTAGCTAGTGTGGCTTATGGAGAAATTTCGATTCTTAATACACTTGGAGTCTCATATGACCAATTATCACGTTTACTCTCAGCAGGAGCGGCTATTGGGGTTGCAGCTTATCAAGCAACGACTTATATGAATAAAACTAAAACTCATGAAGAAGACTTAGCAAGAGTAGTTGTTCAAAATAGACGAAATGCAGCAAAAACGTGGTGGGCACATCTAAAGATGCCTAATCTAACAATTGAAGATGTTTTAGATACTCCATACGTACAATATCCTTTACGTTATGGAATGGTATGTCCTGCAAGCGATGGAGCATGTGCCATGTTATTTACAACAGAAGAAAAGGCTAAAGATATGTGTGATATCCCCGTTTATGTTAATGGAGTAGCAAGTGTAGCCAATGAAACAGCAGTTTTAGGTTATGATGGTAGTGGCTCAGCTCAAGTTGATCCTTCAATGCAGTTAGGGGCGATCAGATCAGCTGAATTAGCTTATAGTCAAGCAGGAATTTCATTTCCAAGAAAGGAAATTGATTATGCCGAGGTATATGCTCCTTTTCCTAACCAAGAGCTTATGTGGACAGAGAAACTGGGACTTTTTGAAGAAGCTACAGCACCCGAAATGTATAAAGCAGGAGTTACAGCAGTAAATGGAGAATTACCCGTAAATTGCTCGGGAGGCGTTAACTCAACTAATGCCATTGGAGCATCTGCGATGGAAAGACCTGCTGAAGCTGCACTGCAGATTATGGGAAAAGCGAGCAATCAAGTACCTAAAACTGTTCACACTTCAATTGGATCTGGATGGGGGGGCTCACTCAATTTAATTACGCTAATGGCTATGAGTGATCAACCTCAAAGGAAATGGAGATGAAGAAAAAATGTCAAAAATGACTCAGAGGAAATCTTTAGAATACATCAAAAAGGATTATAAGAGAACTCGTACATTACCTGGAAGTTGGTATTTAGCGAGTTATAAATTCAAATTTAATATTACACATATGAAACCCTTTTTAGAGAAATTAAAGGAGAAAAAACTCATAGCAAATCAATGTTCTTCATGCAATAGAGTCTTTTTTCCACCTCGACTAGTTTGTGGGAAATGCTTTGTTAAGCCTGATAAATGGGTTGATATAAGAGATACTGCGAGCGTATCAACATATGCGATTTCATATTTGAAAGATCCAGAAACTGGTGAGGTTCAGCAAAGACCCATGGTACTAGTTCATCATGACGGAGCTGATACAACAAGCATTGCTGAATTAGCTCCTGATGTAAATGTTAAAGATACTTATGTAGGAATGCCAATTAAAGTTCATTGGAGAGATGAAAGAACGGGTGGAATAATGGACATTGAATACTATGATAAAGTAGACGATGATTCAGATGATTTAAGATATAAAAAATAACTGGGCAATTCTTTAGTTAATTTAATCTTTTTTTTTTTCTTTTTCAAAATTAAATATAGTTTGATTTATATTTCTTAAAAACCAATTTAATCAATATGGATGCTGAAAACAATTTAATCGAATTGATTAAATCAAGGAAAAGTATACGAAATTTTATTTATGAAAAAATAAGCAATGATACGATTAAAGAAATTCTCGAGTGTGGCCGTTGGGCCCCTTCTGCAAATAATTGTCAACCTTGGAAAGTATGTGTCGTGGTTCATCCTACTGTAAAAAGAATGCTTGCGGAATTATCTAATTATGGCGGGATCATTGATAGTGCCTATGTAGATTTCGTTATATTTCTTGATATTGATAAGGGTTCGGAAAGAGTTAAAGACATACAAGCTTTGGGAGCGTTTATTCAGAATATTCTGTTAGCAATTGAATCAAAAGGTTTAGGAGCTGTTTGGATCGGTGAAATTTTAAAAAACAAGGATCAAGTTAATGAAATCTTTAAATTACCAACGGAGAAATTTGAGTTGATGTGTGTCATCGCCATGGGGGTTATTGATGAGCCCATGATAGAAAAAAATGAAAAGGAAAGAAACAGAAATCCTTTAGAAGATATCATTGATTTTTATTAATTAGATTCATTTAATATCAGGAGTATTAGGAACTGTCATTTTTTTTTTCTTCATTTCTTTGAATTCTTTTGAAAAAAATTCTTTCCCATAATGAGAAAACAATATTGCTGTGGGATTATGAGGAGCCGATCTGTCTTTCGCAACCAAAGTTGTTACTGGTGCTTTTGACAGCTGAGTAAAAGTAATATCATGACCTACGCACAATCCAACGATTATATTCATGTCTGTTTTAGCATTATTTAATAACAAAGCTTGAGCTACAGGATTACAAGTAATCCATCCAATAGTATATCCTGTTTTTGATATCATTGTATATTCTTCGGGTACTCCTACATCTGTTTTTTTAAGCCCTCCAGTTTTGCAACAAACTGAAGTAATTTCAAATCCGTATTTTTCTAAAATCTCTGCTATTTTTCTAACCTCATTTAGCATTCCGACACAAAAAGCTAATCCTAATTTAGTATATCCCATACCTTTTGCATATTCCACGGTATCCTTAAGGCGGGGCCAATGTATATAGCCTTTAGCTTCAACTATTGATGCTATTCTCGTACATTTTTTTACAAACTCATCAGTTTTGTAAATTTCTTTTGCTTGTTTTTCAATTTCTGGAGAGACTTTCATGGGGCAATTATCTAAAATTTTACTTGCTCTCCCTACGCAACAATAATTAATTCCATTACATTCATGGCATGTTGGATCTGTCATTTTCATTTCCTATTTTAATTTGATTATTAATTTAAATCTATATATACAAATATTTATACTTACAATTAAAAAAAATAAATTTGTAAAAAATAGATTCATGGAAATAGAAATCTTAGATGTACGATGTCCGATACTATTGGACCGATCCAATAATAGAACTCTACCCAAAAAGGAGATGTCCAAGCTAAATACAAAAAAGCATAAAAAGTGGCAAAAACAAAACCAAATATTACATCAATGGGATAATGTACTCCAAGTATTAGTCTGCATAAAGCCATGATGACATCTAAACCAAGAAAAATGAAGAGTATTATCACATTATTAAAATAAACGCTAAATATAAACCCAAAAAACAATAAAAAGGCCACGTGACCACTTGGAAAGGATTTTCGTTCTGATTCTGACATTAAATATGGAATTTTTATGAAATCATCATGTTTTTTAACTCCCTCTTTTTTCAAAGTGATATATGGGCGATTTCGCTTGATAATTTTATACCTTACAAGTGAATGAATAATGATTGACTGTTCAAATCCGCCAGTGAACAAAACGAGGAGGTAATAATCCTTGGTGATATATCCGTATATAAACCAAACTAACCAGACTAATCCCCAGAAGTAAAGGGTACCAAAAAAGCTGAAAGTCTTCGCAAACATCATGTTGCGATTGGAGAAATCACTTTTATATACTACAAGAAATGCTTTAGTGTCCCAATCCTCTAATTTTTGGAGATAATCTGTTAAAGCTGACATCTATCATGATTAATGATATTCGTTTCTTTATATAGCTTTTCCGACGATATATAATATTGTTTGGTTGAACTTTTAATAATATATTGAGTATTATTTGGAGAGATCTGCGTAGTCTGACGCAGAAACTGTCAAAGAATTTTTAATTATTTGTTAAATACATTTTATCATCTCTGATGTAATTTTTCAGATTAATAATATTAAATTTAAGGTAATAAAAATTATAACAGAAGTCTTCACTAATGTTTAATATTAATAATAATAATATTTAAAAAAGGCGATTAAACTATTACTGATGTTCATTACAATAAAGAAAAAGGTTCTCAAATAAAACTATTTACACCTGGACCAGTCCATGTACCAGCGAGAATCCTTCAGGAACTTGCTAAACCAAACGATACACACCGCTCGAAACCCTATTCTGAAATGCAGCAACTTATTACAGAAGGATTAAAAAAAATCTTATATACAAAAAATGAATGTTTACTATCTACATCCAGTGCTACTGGTTTAATGGAGGCTTGTGTAAGAAATCTTATAAAAGACGATGAAAAGGCTCTTTTTTTTACAGTTGGGGCTTTTGGAGACCGATGGCATAAAATTGGCGTTTCAAATGGTAAAAATTCGGAAAAACAAAGTGTTGAATGGGGAGGGGTCATTACTCCTGAATTTGCTCAAGAAATTTTGGAGAAAGACAAATATGCTGTAGTCTTCATTCAAGCTAATGAAACATCTACGGGTGTGTACAATCCAATTGATAAAGTCATTCCAATTATTAAGGATCATGGTGCTTTAGCATGTGTAGACGCCACGTCTTCGATGGCCGGAGTTAAGCTTGAAGTTGATAAGCTCGGAGTCGATGTATGCTTAGCATCCGTACAAAAATGTTTCACTATACCACCTGGATTAGCACTTTGTTCCATTTCTCAAGCAGCTATAGAAAAAACTTCCCAAGTTAAAAATCGAGGTCTGTATTTTGATTTTGAAGAGATGCTCAAGAAAAACAAATCACATCAAACTCCATCAACACCTCCAATACCTCAAATGAGGGCTTTAGAATCCCAAATAGATCATATTTTGAATAAAGAAGGTTTAGAAAACCGATTTGAAAGGCATGCTAAATTAGCTAAACGTACACAAGAATGGGCTAAATCTTTAGGCTTTGAAATGTTCCCTACTAATGAGAAATATTATTCGAATACTGTGTCCACGATGAGAAATTCAATAAATATCGATATATCCAAAATGTTGTCCACTTTAGTTAGTAAAGGTTATAGAATCGTTAATGGGTATGGATCTTTAAAGGATAAAACATTCAGAATCGGTCACATGGGTGAAATTTTCTTAGAGGATTTGAATAAGATGTTAAAGGTTCTTTCTGAGATTGTAGAAGGATTAAAGTAATTTTTTTTTATCTTTATCTTTTTTGTAGTATCATTTTAAAACATTACAAATAATATTAATACATTACATGAATGTGATCCAAAATGAAGATTTTAATAAGTGACACGCTTGAGGAAGCAGGTATTCAAATATTTGAAGATAATGGATTTGAAGTAGTAAGAAAATTTACCATTTCAAAGGATGAATTGCTGAATGAAATTGCTGAATATGATGGTATTGTTATTAGATCAAGAACTAAATTAACTGCTGATATTTTGGAGAATGCTAAAAACCTTAAAGTAATAGGAAGAGCAGGTGTTGGTCTAGATAATATCGACCTAAAGAAAGCTAAAGAATTAAGCATTACTGTATTAAATACGCCAGAAGCACCTTCAATTTCAGTAGCGGAATTAGCACTTGGTTTGATGTTTGCTTTAGCAAGATATTTAACTGTAGCAGATAAAACCACGCATCAAGGTGAATGGAATAAGAAAGACTACTTAGGGTATACACTCCATGGAAAGAAGTTGGGCTTGATCGGTTTTGGTAATATTGCTAAACAATTAGCAAAGAGTGCTATCTCATTAGGAATGAGCGTTGGGGTTTATTCAAGATTTAGTAAGGGTCAGGCTGCTATTGATGAAGCTAAAAATATTGGATGTGAGATTTATCCCTCTGTAGAAGATGCATTGAAAGATGCACAAATTATCTCTCTTCACCTACCCGCATCTACACACACAGAAAATATCATCAATGAATCCATGATCAAATTGATGAAGCCTAATTCGATTATTATTAATACTGCGAGAGGAAAGCTGATAGACGAAAAAGCTTTAATTAAAGCATTAACTAATAAAGAAATAGGTGGAGCTGCTTTGGATGTTTATAGAGAAGAACCCTTGAAGGATGAAAATCTAATAAATTGCTTAGATAATCTAATTCTCACTCCTCACATAGGAAGTCAAACAAATGAAAATCAAGTTGCAGCAGCAACGATGATTGCAGAAAAAATGGTGCATTTTCTAAAGAAATAAAATGAAAAAATTATTTTTTTTGTAAATCGTGAAGAATTAATCCAGACAACACTTTAGGATCAAACCATGTAGATTTTGGTGGCATGACACCTCCCAGATCTGCGATAGTTTCCAAATCCTTGATGTTAACAGGATATAAATTAAAAAATATGTCATTTCCTTTTTCTGTTATATATTTTTCCATATCAAGAGGATTCTTTACGCCTCCTACAAAAAATATATTCTCATCAGCTCTAGGATCAGAAATACCTAAAATTGGATTCAAAACTTTATCTTGAAGTATAGCAACGTCTAGACTATCGCGTTTTGATTTGAAATCCATATCTTTCACATTTAATTCATACCACTTTCCTTTCAGACACATTGCTATTTGATTTTTTCTTTCTGGATCAAAAGCGCTATCTTTTTGCTTAATCTCATATATCTCTTCCAATTTTTTCAGAAAATCTTCGACATTCATCGGTAATTTTTTAATCACTCGATTATAAGGTAGGATTCGAATTTGATCATCAGAGGCAACATAAGAAAGGAGATACTGCCAAGGTTTCTCTAATTCTTCTTCTGCGTTAATTCCACTTAATTGTTTTTTACGATATTCAGCAGCACTTGCAGCACGATGATGCCCATCTGCGATATAAACCTTCTCATTTTTAAACAATTGAGTCAATTTTTCAATAATCTTCGTGTCAGTCTCTTGCCATAAAATATGCTTATAATCATTTTTTGAAAAATTGAATATGGGATCCTTCTTCTTGATTTTGTCAATTGTTTTTTTAATTTTTTTGTTTGCTGAAAACACACTCCACACAAGTCCCGCAGCTACATTAGTAGATACAATATGATTGGTTCGGTCTTTGAGGGGTTTGTCTCGAGTATGCTCATGCTTTACAATATTTCCCGCCTCATAATCTTGTAAAGATAAACCCATAATAAGACCTTGATGACTAAAAAATCTTGATTCTTGCCTATATACAAAAATACTTGGTTGATTTTCTTTGGCTATCGCTCCTTCATCTTTATATCGTTGATAAGCTTTAGCGGCATTCTCATATATCTCTTCTCCATTACCATCAGGCAAGATAAGATGAATTAATGAGTTAGAGTTAAGTTTTAATTTTTTTTCTTCATCATTCCCAATCACATCATAAGGATTCGTTGTAAATTCTTCTGGCTTTTTTGGTAAATAGGGCTTTAAAGGAGATATTTTAACCATAATATGCATTAATGGTATCTGCTTAATAAAATAGTTTCTATTTTAGGTTAAAAAAAGATATAATGCTATAATTTTGCTTTTTCTAGCATCAATATTTCTTTTTTAAGATTTGTCTCCCATTCATTATCAGAATTTTTTCCCATAAATCCACCAATCTCTCCATTTCTTTTTAAAACTCGATGACAAGGGACAATTAAGGGAATTGGATTACTCCTGCAAGCATTTCCTATTGCGCGATATGCTTTGGAACCGATTTGAGATCCTATCTCATAATACGATGTAGTTTCCCCCGGTTTTACTTTAATTAGAAATTCTAATACGTTATAAGCAAATTCTGATTTATATTTGCTTTTAACATCGAGTTCTACGTTTAATTTTTGTATCTCAGCAAATAAATCCACAAGCTTTCCAGAAAAATGATCTACGAATAGCCTTTCAATTTTTTCAAGTATCTCCTGCTCAGCCATATTGGAAGTATCAGTAGGCTTTAATTCTTTAACTTTGGAAATTTTTACAATTTCATTTTTATCTTTAAACATTATCAATTCGTGTAGTAGTATTGTTTTAGTGCTGTTTTGATAGTCATATTTCAAGAATATGTGAGCTTGAAGACCTGGGGGTTTAAAATGATAATAGGACATGACAATTCTAATATTATAATGCTAGTTTTTTAAATTTATTATTAATATAGATAACTTTTTAAATTCCTTCTATTATTTGTTTAATATCTCTTTAAGGTAAATTTGAAAAAATATTATTCCTTGAAGGTTTTCAAGGATCAATAAAAGGATAAAGATTATAATGTCAAAAGATATAAAAAACACTCTTGATAATATCGAATCAAGTGAAAATTTAGTAGCCAATGCACAAGCAAAAGCAAATAGACTCCAAGAATTGATTGAAAAGCAGAAACGAGTTATCAGCGATCAAGATGTGATTATTGAGGAACAAAAATCGAAAATTTCTCGAATGTATGATGTACCAGAAGACATCTTAGAGTTAAAGGAATTAATCGGTACTCAAAGAGCCTTGCTTAATGAAAAAGAAATGGAATTAGATCATGCTAAAGGGAATGTAATTCAAATCGAAACGGAGTTAGAGTTATATAAAAAACAATCAGAACCAATACACAAGAGATTGGATGAAACTTATGAATCTATAGGAACAACAAAGGCCGAATTAGCAGAAAAAAAATCAGAAGTTCTTTTAAAAACTGAAAGGATCAAAAATCTGGAAAATAAAGTTAGAGAGATTCGGGCCTTTGCTGATAAATTACAAGATGAACAAGTAAAAATATTAAATGATATGGATAAAAAAGGGAAATCTGAAGTTGAATCGATTAGGAAAGAATATTTGGAAGAAAAAAATGATGCAAATGCTAAATTGAGAGAAATGAATCAAATGTTACTTGATAGTAAGTTGATCTCAACTGAAGCCTCTTCAGATGCGAAGGATATCAAATCACGGTTTGAGGAAATTCTAAATAAACAAGAAGATTTAATCCATAAAAATGAAGTATTACGTGATGAAAAAAGAAATTTGGAAGCTGAAATAAGAAAATTTGACGAAAAGATGAAAGTTCTCCGAAATTTCAAGGAAGAAAATGAAGCTAAGATCACCTATTACGACAGACTCACTCCTTTAATGGAACAAGAAGCTCAGTTTAAAGCATTTTTAATTATAGAGAAGGTTAAATCTATCTCTTTAGATGATTTGCGAAATGCAATGGGGTCTCCAATAGTTTTAATAAAGAAGATTGTACAAAATCTTCAAGACGCTGACTTATTGGAAATCGATGATGTAGGAAAATTTCACGTGAAAAGTATTGAAAAGTAAATAAACTTTTTTTAAATAATACTTCTCTTTATTTGTTACTTTTATTTTACGTTAAAAAAAGATGCAATATTATCCCGGAAGTAAGAAATGATCTTAAATTTTTGCCAATTCCTTGTAAAGATCTGGTAATAATTTCTTGAACTTACCATCTGGAATTTTATCTAAAATTTCAGCAGCAATGGTTTTCAATATTTCCCGATATAACGTTGGTTTTTCATCTCTTCTCAATAAAAGAGCAACGACGTAATTTTCTATGCTTATATGATCTGTTCCTACACCTGAAAAGAATGACACTACTTTGTTGTTCTTTAAGCTAATCGATGCGAAACCAGGCTTCAAACTCTGATACCGATGGGAAGAATACACCTGCGTGAGTAAGTTGTTTGTAATCTTCAAATTTTCTGGATAAAATCCTTCGTTAATTGGTCCAATTTCATTATCCCAACGAATAATTAGTATTCCGACTGGCATTTTATAATTCCTCAGTTAACTTATTTAAGATAATTAATCTTTGAAATTTAATTTAGGTAAATTTACTTATTTTTTTTATAATTAATTAACTAAATAATTAAAAATAGCATTTATATTATTTTTTATTTATTTAGTTTTATTTCTCTTAAATTTATTATAATTTTTATTATCAGAACATAGCGAGTTTCTCTTGTTTATAAAATTAAAGAAATTGCCTTATATTTTTGTTAGTTGAGGTTATAAATCGCCAATGTATGGCTTTCCTTCTAACCAAGCTAATTCTGTATCCAGTAAAAATCCAACATTAGCAATTCCTCGAATTTCCCACTTTCTAAAGCTTTTAATTTCATCATATAATGCTTGAGCGTTCGTGGAATTTCTTTCCAATAAAACTTTTTTTATCAATACCATTAAATCTTTAGGTTTATCAGGTGCTTCTTCTAACGCATTCAGGAACCACTTGTGAAAGGGATAGAGCATTTCATTATGTTCTAGAATCATTCTCCCTCCAAAGAGCACTAAATCAGAAATTGCGTGGTTTAATAGGTAGGGATCATTTCTTCGTTCTGCTTCTTTTACATACCAATTAGCAACTTCTAATTGGGCGTAGAATTTCCGTATTTTTTCTTCTTTCTCATCCTTTTGGAATATAGGAATTTGTTTCAAAAGATTCTCAAGTTCGGGGATTTCAGAATATGCGATCCAAGCACCTCTAAACGCATCTCGTGCTGGTTCTGTCCCCCGTTCAGCAACAACTTCTAAAAATTCAAGATTAACAACCTTTCCCTCAACATAACCTCCAGGATAATTACAATATGAAGGATCATAAAATAAAAATCGATTTCTTCTCTTTCTTTTTTTATATTCTTCATCAGTAGCGATAATTATGCCATCGATATCAGAATCTTCAAGCTCTAGCCCCTTTGCTATTGAACCCCCAATAATAAGAGCAATGAATTTAGGGTCTTCTTTTATAAATTGGGTAAATTTTTCTATAGCTATTTGATGGTGTGGTCTCATAGTTGTAGTTTTTCTTAATATTGATTTAAGTTATAAGAAGAATTATATCGAATTGATTTTATCTTTTATCTTTAATTTTGATACAAGTTTTCTATTTTGAGAATTGATAAATTGTAATACGCTGATATTAACATGATAATATGCTAAGACATATGGAAGGTCGTGAAATTTATGTTTCACGAAAGATTCTAACTTTATCTTAAAGCTAATTTTTTTGTTTAATTAACTTGCTCCTTCTATTTTTCCTCTGAAGCTGGTTATATCATTAGTTAGATTTTCAATTTCTACATTAATCTTATTAATTTCATCTTGAAGAGATTGAGTATTTTTTGTAAGTGTTTCCACATCACCGACTTCATCTCCTCTATTGATTTTATCAATTAAAATAAGATTTTCTGAGAGTATTTCTTGTTTTGATTGTAAATTCATTTTCATATTCTTTAGTTCCTCCTCTTTAAGTAAAATATCTTGGAGTAACAGTTCTTTTTCGTCCATATCAACTAAACTTTCGATTCTTGATAAATAGCGTTTAATTGCGGTTAATTTTAAATCAGTGTCATCTTCCTTTTTAAAAAAAAGAGCAATGTTACTGTCTTCACCTAGTTTTAAAATTATAGTTGAAATCTCATCTGTTTCAAAAATTAATTTAGTAAATTCTTTATATGTGAAATTGCATAGATCATAAAGAATTTTGATGTGAGCTATACTTTCTGCTAAATTTTCGCCAATTTTAGGTATATTCATATTTGAGTCAAAAGAAGTTTGATATACAGTACCATTATTATAATACATTACGATATGAAGCACTTCTGGCATTGCTTTTTTGATTCTTTGGATATTTTTAAAGACCATTTTTATCACCGGATTATAGCATTTCTTATTTTTATGAAAAATTCATTCAATTTTAATTTCTTCCTTTTTAGAGAAATGAAATTCATAAAATACAAGGACACTACTAAAAAGGTTATAATTATTACTGTAATGAGACCAATTCCAATGTTAAACATCAATAAATAATAAACTGTAATAAGGGCTAACTGATAATTAG
>JAGXNU010000179.1 GCA_019894815.1 Promethearchaeota archaeon | reverse complement strand
GTACGAAAACCTTCCAAAATTGGTGCGAGACTTCATAGCAAAGGAATTGAGAGTATAAGAAATATAGGACAGGGTATTAACGCGGGTATATGGCCCTCGATAAACGGTACTTTAATATGGGCTCTTTCATTGGTTGACGGACAAATGGGTTGGGACGAGTGGAAAAAAAATACGCTTGCTTACCATGCTGAGAATTTTCCAGATGTTTGGTACGGCATCTGGAGCGGTCCAGATACATATAACTCGGATCTATCTAAATATCCCGGGCAGACCGTATTTGATGAAGGCTTAATTAGTGGAGAAGAAGAAAGTACAGAAGAAGAAGAGCATCTTGGTCATATGGGAACAGCTTGGACCGATTTTCCAGTTTTTAATTTACATCCTCATGCGTGGCCTTTATATGATGTAACTCGCTTAATTGGAATAAATTTCACTCCTGAAGGCGTAGAATTAAGACCTACCCTCCCTCAAGATAATTATAAGTTTAGTTCTTCTCTAATCGGATTAGAAAAAACCAAAAATGGATACTCTGGGCGGTATAATCCCATAAAAGAAGATAAATGGAAAGTATCCATAGAACTAAGTAATAGGGAACTTGAAAACATCGATTCTGTTCTAATAAATGGGAGCGAAAAAGAGTTTACAATAAAAGATTGTCATTTATTTTTAATTGGTGAAAGTAAGCTTAATAAACCCTTATCATGGAAAATAAAATTTAAATAATTATTACACAACTCTTTTATTTTTAGTTAGAATCTAAGGGTGGTAAAGGAGGAACTTCAAAATCATTCCAATTTTCTATAGTTGGATAATCCCACCAATAAGAATATGAAAGCAAAAATCTAAATCTAGAATCTTCTATAGGAGTATCTCATTTAGAGTTCATAAGATCGCATATTGTTAAGTTTTAGAAGGTAAGGGTGGAACTTTATTATCTTCCCATTCTTCTGAGATGGGAGCATTCCACCAATGATCTGGAATTTCTTCATATGTGCCAAAACGTTTTAATCCTTGTCTAAATGCTCTAATATTTTTTCGCGGAGCTCTAATATCTCTTGGTGTAGGGTAAAAATATGCTCCAAATCCTCCGTTTCTTGTACCTAGATTTCTTATCATGTGCCAGACTTCTCGCTCGACTTCTTCGGGCGTTCCTTGTGTATAGATAGATTGAATATTTACGCACGCCCAGAAGAAAATTTTCCCGCGATATGGTTTTAAGTCGTTATATCCACTCATTCTTGGGCTATCTAATTCTATGGCATCTAATCCCCATTTAATTAATGGTTCTAGCAATGGGTCAATCTTTCCACAACAGTGAAGGTGGACGTCCAAACCTAAATTATGAGCTCCATCGATGATCGTTCGATAAGAATCCTCGTAAAATTTTTCGAATGTTCGAGCACTGAAAAATGGACCTTTTTGTTCTCCTAAATCATCCACTAACCATATCCCATCTGCTTTTATACCATATTTTTTACTATATCGCATTAAATCTACGTGGTAATCGGCTACTACTTGAAAGGCTCGTTTCAATTCATCGGGGTGCCTTCTGTGATCTATAAGATACGTGTTAAAACCGCGCATCGCAGCAACAACCTGAGACGGTCCAAAACAATTGAAGAGTAGAGTAAAATGTCGATCTTTATCCATCATATTCCTCAGTTGGAGGGCTGGTTTATACCTACTCTCTTCACTCGCATCTGGTTTATACATCGAGATATATTTTTCAAAATCTTCCCAATTGGGAAGAGATGGTCTTCCGGGATGACCCATGTCTTGATCATTACCTTTCATGTTCCAAATACAGCCAAACTCATCAATTTCTTCATGCTGAATTTTTCTCCAATTATTTCCCTGATATTCTGGTTTATCATTAGCCCAATCAGGTCTATCCCAATTATATGCTCCTCTTACGTGCGGAAACAATCCCTCTTCTCCTTCATTCCATCCTGGTTTCCAATTTTTGGAATGAATGATTGGAAGAGGCATGAGATCACCAGACACAATGTCAAAAATTGGTACTT
The DNA here is from genome assembly GCA_019894815.1 of Promethearchaeota archaeon. Classification (GTDB taxonomy): domain Archaea; phylum Asgardarchaeota; class Lokiarchaeia; order Sigyniarchaeales; family SOKP01; genus SOKP01. The sequence continues at coordinate 2,010 of JAGXNU010000179.1, read as the reverse complement.
TATCTGGTTTAGCGAATTTTAACGCGGCTTGTATTCTTTCTCTTGAATTCATCATGTATCCCCATTATGTTATACTCAAGAAATTATCCTAAATAATAAAAATTTAATGAAAATTGGGAGATATAAAAATCATCATGAGAGGGGGTAACTGGAAGTAAAAGTGAACATGAATTATTTTTTAATGAGAGAGAGGTGATTAAAAGTAAAAGTGAGCACTTCCAAGTGTTAGCAACTAATTATCTAAAAAATTTTAAATTTAACTCTGGAACAGAGAGGTGATTGAAAATAACCATAGACAGAATATTCTGCGAGGCAAAAGAAAAATTAAAAAATATAAAGAATTAAGGATTTAAAGAATCTTCTTTATTGAGTTCACAGCATCCATCAGAAGGGGATTCATCTGACTTTCCAATTTTAGACTTCACCAAAGCTTCGCAATATTTAAGCCAAATTTCTGACTTTTTTTCGGAATCTTGATCATCCATTTTACTTTGCCGTAAGAAGGAAATAATCTAAATTGTTTAATTAGCATTAATTATTGATTATAAAGTTTATCAAAGTCGACAAAATTAATCCATAGAAGTAATAAAAAGATCAAAAAATAAAACATTAAATAAGTAAAGCTTTAAATCCATATTTCTGATTTTATTTCTTTGAAAAAACCATAATTAAAATAATTTCCATGTTACAAAGTCCTCATCATACTCCTCAAAACCAAGACCTCGGATAAAACTATATGAAGCTTTATTGTCTTTATACACCTTACATCGGAGTTCTTTTACTCCCTTTTTCTTAAATAAATCCCAGCTCGCCATGCCTAAAATGGTTCCCAATCCTTTTCGTTGTAATTCGGGTAAAATTCCTAACCCCGCAATTACTCCTACTAGATTGTCCTTGGAGGTGAAGTAGATTAAAGCAAAACCACTATCTTCTCCTTCTACTTTTGCAATAAGAAATATAATGCTCTCATCAATTAGCATGTTAATAATCTTTTCCTTAGTAAGGGGTCTATAAGGCATGGGCGTAGAGTGCCAAGCACGATCATGAAGATCGATTAAATGATCAATATCTTCTCGTGTTGCCTCACGTATTTCAGCATTAATTAGAGAATCCTTAATTTTATCCTTTAGATTGTTTTCAAAATCCTCAGTAATGTTAAAAACTGGTAATCTCATTTGAATGAAATCAGTATCTTTTTGGGAAAATTTTTTGATATCGCTGTACATCTTGGTAATAAAAGATTTGAAACGACCCAATTTAATCACCCTCTTATTTTAATTTTAGTTATTTCTCAATCATTTAACTAATTCAAATCCAAGACTTTTGATAAACCTATATGCATTCATATTATCTTTTTCTACTCTACATCGCAATTCTTTAGCTCCGTTTTTTTTAAAATAATCCCAAATTTCAATTACAAGTATGGTTCCTAAACCTTTTCCTTGTAATTCAGGAACTACTCCTAGAGCTGTAATAATCCCTACGTCTTTATTCTCTCCTGTAAAATACATGATAGCAAATCCACTATCAACATTATTCACTTTGGCGATTAAAAAAATGATGTGTTGATCATTGATTAAATCAGTTAACAATTCCTTTGAAAATGGTTTATATCGCATTTTTGTTGATTTCCAAGCCAGTTCATGCAATTTCATGAAACTTTCAATATCATCCAAATTAGCTACTCTTATCTTGGCATGAAAAACACTATGATTAGCCATATTTCTTAAATTACGATCAAATTCACTCGTAATTTTTTTCACAGGTAGCCTCATTTGAAAGTAATCAGATTCATCTTTCAAATCATCTAAAGTCTCTGCTAATTTTCTTGTTAAAAGCGATTTAAACCATTCCATTATTATTCATTAGATTGAAATTTTTATCAAATAAATCAATTTCTAATCCTCTTGTTTATCGCAACCTCACATTTGAAGAAATAATATTTATTAAATTGAAGAATTTACAAAAAGAGATGATAAAAATAATTAAAAAATAATAATTGTTTAAGAG
>JAGXNU010000178.1 GCA_019894815.1 Promethearchaeota archaeon | reverse complement strand
ATTCCAATCTCTTAAATTATAATAATTTCTTTTCATTTTCTTGAAATCTGGGGATGATCCTTTTAGAGGACCTTCTTTTAAAGGGTTTAATAATATCTTAGGAATATTATCATTACTAGGTGTTATTCCCATTTTTATATTAAACAACCTCTTCAAAGTAAATATTCTTTCACCTAACATTTTAGTAGATTCAATATTCAAATTACTCCCTAATAAATTGTTTATCAGTTCAATCATATATTCTGGTGGTGGATTCGCAAAGAAACATGAAATTAAGCTTGAATATATACTTCTGTAATCCTGTAGAATAATAGTCCCTTTGATCATTTTATCATTATTTGAATTCATATTAACTTTTTCTATACCTAAAGAAGAATAATCTATTTCAACATATTTCCTTAATACTTTAAATACATCTGCAGAAGTATGACATGCGCCTCGAGGGCTAAAAGCATAAGTTATTGCCATTCCATGACAAAATCTTATATCATGATATGGTACTTCCAATTTATTTACCGTTGCTATTTTATCATCAGAAATGTTAAATTTAGCGCCAATAGCATTGGATCCATCTGCTAATAGTTGACCAATTCCATCCTTGAAAGCTGTTTTTTTAATTAATCTCAACATCGAGTCAGCTTGACCCCATAAAAGATTTAAATTGTCTACTTGTTCTTTATCAATTATTCCCTTATTAAACAAATCAAATAGTAAAGAAATACTACCGCTGGTACTTATGGTATCTAATCCATAATCATTACACATATCATTAGCAATAGAAATCGATTCTAAATCATTGTTCAATATCATAGAACCAAAACCAGCAATTGTTTCATATTCAGGACCTTCACAAAGGGGAACCTCATAATTCTTATTAACTATATTGATGATTCTCCCACATCCTATGGAACATCCATAGCAAGATTTATTTTTAATTAAAAACTTTTTTTTTAAGTTTTCACCTGAAATATCTAATACGCCATTCCATTCTCCTTTTGACCAATACTTGATCGGTAAGTCTCCCAACGAATACGCACCCATTACACCAGCGCTAGTTCCCATATCTCTTAAAATTTGTGTGATGTTGGAATTTAGGATGGATTTAAGCGTTTTCTTGATTGAAGCTTTAAACTCTTGAGGAGAATATATTTTAGACTTAAACGAAGATCCTTTAACAATTATTGCTTTCAAGCATTTCGAACCAAAAATAGCCCCCATCCCTGTTCGTCCCGCAGATCGCCCTTCCGCATTAATATTTGCATATTTAACTTCATTCTCCCCTGCTTGTCCTATACATAATACTTTTGCCTTGGGTAAATTTGACAATTCTTTCAGTTTAAGTCTTGTTTCTTTTATTCCTTTTCCCCAGAGTGATCCTGCGTCAAATAAATTTACATTATCATCTATAATTTGTAAATAGACTGGTTTATCCGATTTACCTGTTATTATTATTCCATCAAAACCCGCTCTCTTCAATTCAGGTCCAAAAGTTCCTCCACAATTTGCTTCCCCCCATAAACCTGTATATGGCGATTTTGAGCAAATTACAAACCTATTAGAAGATGGCGCCCCTGTCAGAGTAAATGGACCATTCATTATCATTATAGTATTCTGAGAGGATAATCCATCAATATTTTTATCAAGTTCATCAATTAAATAGCGACAAGCATAACCTGCTCCACCAAGAAAATCAGTAGTATAATTAAAATTAATAGGTTCAAATGAAATTTTATCTTGGCTAAGATCCACCTTCAATAAAACTCCAGTAAAACCAAAAATCTCTAGATCTTTCAATACCCTAAACTCTACTATAACTATTACATACTTTGAAAAAACTAATAAGATTTAAAATTAAGATTAACCATTAAATTTTTTGAAGTTTACTATTTGCATACAAAAAAGTAAAATAAAGAATTAAAATAAAAAAGAATTAACAAATCAAGATAAGAATTAAATTTTTTTAAGGAATCAATTATGAAAGCTGCAGTTTTTGAAGATGTGAAGAAAATACTATATAGAGAAGACTATCCCGATCCAATACCCGGAGATAATGATGTTATCTTGAAGGTCCATTATTGTGGGATCTGTGGAAGCGATGTTACAAACTTTAAATTCAAAATGTATCAAGTACCACTGATAATGGGTCATGAATTCACTGGAGAAGTAGTAGAAATTGGAACTAACATTGATGATGTAAAAATTGGTGATAAGGCATGTGGAATTAACGTTAAATTAGATTTAAGTAAGAAAAAATTAGATGGAATGGGAATATTTAAGGATGGAGGCTTTGCTGAGTTTGTTAAAGTTCCTAGAAAATACCTCTTTCATATTCCTAACAATGTATCAACAAAGGAAGCTCTCATGGTTGAATCATTTGCTAATGCGGCAAGAGGAGTTCGCTTGTCTAAAATTGACCAGAATGAAAAAGTGGTAATAATTGGAGGCGGGAATATTGGATTATGCTTTTTGAAATACATTTTAAATGAAAAATCCCCTAAATATATAGTTATAGTTGAACCACATGAGTACTTAAGGAATATGGCTAAAAAGATGGGAGCCAGTGAGGCATTTCCCCCTAACAAATCAAAAATAAAGAAATATTTTAAGGAAAATGGATCTCCAACATTCATTTTTGATTGCGCAGGTAATGAAAAATCTATCTTGTTAGCAATTGATTTAGTTGAACGTGGTGGCACTATTTTACTAGAAGGTGTATATAAAGGTAGTGTTGCATTTCCAATGTTTCTCATTAATTCAAAAGAAGTAACAATAACAGGGGTTCTTGGACATGATTATGAGGATATAAACTTAGCTCTAAACTTTTTCTCTCAAAAAAATGTAGATGCCAATGAACATATTACCCAGATTGTGCCATTAAATGAAATACAAAATGCGTTTGAAAAATTCTTGGAGCCAGGCGAAAGGAAATTTGTAAAAATTGGAATAAAGATTTAAGCTTAAATTTCTTTCAATTTGTTTTTTACTATCTCATTCGCCAATACTTCAAATGATTTGTAAACATTTGTCCCATCTTTAGCAGAAGTATTGAAAATATAACTGGCGTTAATATCATTTTTAATAATATCAATTTCTTCTTTTGTGATTTCATTAATTAAATCATTTTTATTTGCTATTAAGATAATAGGAGTATTTTTACAATGTTTCATCAAATCGAGCTTCCAAAATTTAACAAGCTGTTCAAAAGTTTTTCTTCTTGTGAGATCAGCTACCATCATCACACCATGAGTTCCATTATAATACAAATGGCGCATCTTTACCCATCGTTCTTGACCTGCTATATCCCATAATTGTATTTTAATTGTTTCTCCTGTTTTAAGTATCAATTTTTTAGTAAAAATATTAGTGCCAATTGTTATTCTATAATCTCTTGAGAATTTTTCAGATATAAATTGTTTAACTAAACTAGTCTTTCCTACCCCCGGATCCCCTATAATTATGATTTTGATTAGATATGTCATGACTTTCTACTTTTAAACGATTAAATCCAGTATTTAATTATAATTAATTATTAAATTACAAAAATATAAATAATATATATATATATGAATTTTCCTTAGGATGCCGAACCGAACTAGAACTTGAGCATTTAGGATGATATTGAAAAATTAGTAAATAAGATAAAATATTATCGTGAATTGAACGATTTTTTTTGATAATTGAACTCTTCAATATTTTTATGATAACTAAATTGACATTTTCCTTGATTTGGTTGTAGATCCAAATGAGTATAATTAGAAAGTTATTTATAGAATAATGAAAAATCATTATTTATTAATTTAAAAAATGGGATTGAATTATTAAAATGACCACAGGAATAATATATGATGATATATACCTTAGCCATCAGATAGGAGCACATGTCGAAAGTCATTTAAGATTAGTAACAATCATGGATTTTCTTAAACAGCAAAAATTATTACTAACAAAATTAATTTTAGCCAGTCTACCAGTGGTTGCGGCCGGCTTATTATTTGAAGAAACAGTGATAGCGGCTTTCAAAAATCCGGTTTTTCTGGCATCGGGTTTTTGGATAACC
>JAGXNU010000177.1 GCA_019894815.1 Promethearchaeota archaeon | reverse complement strand
AAAATAACAATAAATTCTTTGTCATATTATAGAATGCTAGGCATGCCAACTTTAAGATGGAAGGATAAAGAAAAATATGAACACTTAATCTCTGATATACACAATAAAGCTGTATCATTTCAAATAAATGAAGATTTTTATGATATTTCTCTCAAGACTACTTCTATAGATGAAGATGATATCTGGAAAAACATGTTAATTCGGGGAGATAATAAAATGGTGATGGAGAGCTTAATTAAGAGTTCTCTTGAAAAGGTGGATCTAATCTACATTGATCCTCCTTTTGCTACAGGAGGTAATTTTAATTACAAAATCCACATTGGCGAAGAAGGAGCTAAAGAAGACGTAGAATCATATTCTGATAAGTGGAAAGGAGGAATAGATTCTTATCTTAATTTTTTATACGAAAGAATTATTTTAATGAAACACCTACTTTCGGAAAAAGGTAGCATATTCTTACATTTGGATTGGCATATAAGTCATTATGTAAAGATCATGTTAGATGAAATTTTCGGTGAAGGAAATTTTCGTAATGAAATAATTTGGGTTTATCCTGCTGCCTCAGCTCAAACGAGAAGCTTTTTTATCCGGTCATTTGATGTTATTTTATTTTACACCAAATCTGATAAATACCTATTCAATGATGATCCCAATATATACATGGAATATTCTGATAGAGTTAAAAATGCTCTGAAAGAGGATGAAAATGGAGTATTCTATTATAGAGGTGGAAGTCATAATGGCAAAAAATTATCACAAAAAGTATATGTCAAACAAGATGGTATCTTTCCAAGGGATTTTTGGCATGATATTCCATATATAAGAGCTAACACTGCTGAATATCAAGGTTTTTCAACTCAAAAACCTGAGCGTTTATTGAAAAGAATAATTTTGGCTACTACAAATAAGAATGATTTAGTAGCTGATTTTTTTTGCGGTAGTGGTACTACTTTAGCTGTAGCTGAAAAACTAGGAAGAAGATGGATAGGTTGTGATTCTACAAATCATGCCATACATATGGGACGCAAAAGATTACTCAATATCAATAATAGCAATGACATTTTCACATGGAAAAAAAAATATACTCAATCTCTAAAACCATTTAAGATTTTATCATTAGAAGGAATTCATGATAGAGGATTTCTACCGGATAAATTCATGGAAAAAGGAGAAAATATTAAATTAAAAAATATTTTTGGGACCAGTAAACCAAAACTATCAATAGAGATTCTCCAAAATGAGCAAAAAATAGTTCTTGAACTAACAAATTATTCGCTTCCCTTTATGGATCAGATTTCCAGTAAAATTAGGGAAAAAATCAAAATATTTTCTGATTGGATTGATTATTGGGCGATTGACTTTAGTTATTCTCAGAATGTATTCAATGTTAATTGGACATCATTTCGAACTCCTAAAATGCGAAAAATAGAAATGAGATCTAAAGAACATTCATACTTGAAACCAGGAAAATATCTCATCGCGATCATGGTAATTGATATTTTAGGAATTAATACAATCCACAAGTTTGAAATTAAAGTAGATTAATTATTTCATCAATTCTCGTAAAACCATTGTGGCATAAGATCCTTTTGGAAGAGAGAATTCAATTTTTACTTTTTGTTTATCTTGAAAAATATCATCTTTACTAACTTCAAGGATTTTTGCATCTGAAAGTTTTATTACCATTGCTCTATGAGCACCTTTAAACTCATATTGCCGAAATAACTCACATTTAAAAATTAGGGAATCAATTTTTTCTTCTTTTAGTACTTCTTCAAAAAATTTATTCATGAGGGGATATTCATCCATTTTAGTATCATAACCAACTAGAGGTATTACAATATAGGCACGATTCAAACGAATCGCTTCTTTTAAGAATACATCATATTTTCCACCATAAATATATTTTATTGAAGTTAAACTTCCTTTATCATCATCCAGAATTACGATGACATCTCCATTAGCTGGTTCAAAAGGCGAGATTCCTTTTTTAATCCTTAATGTTAACATCTTGTTGAAAAAATAGGATTGAAATGAACTAAATAGCAGTTTTATCAAATAACTAGGAATCTTTTGCACACTACCCTTGAAATCCTTTTCATGGTCTTTGAGATGATGAATCATCATCCTTTCATAATTCAAGCCATTTGGAAAGTTTGCATATGCCCATTCCATATCGCCGTCTTGTCTTAATTTATTTCTTACCAATTGTGATTGAATTGATTCAGAGGAGTAAGTATTTAGAACTAGTTCATTAAAAACATTTTCATGTTCATTTAGTAAAATATGCTTAGCAACAATGTGAGAATTTGGTCTAAAAGTTCCAAATCTTTGAAGACCATAATAATTTAAAAATCCATTATTTGATAACATATCAAAGACTTTCAAATTCCGTTTCTCTACATCAATATCATTATCAATATTTCTTATTATTACAGTAAAATGATTTCCCTTATTACTACCAAGTTTTATCGATTTTCGAGAAGGTGAAATATTGTTTATAAAAATATCTCTGAGTTTTAGATTATTTAACTTTTCTATGTGATTACCTTTGACTGCGACTTTTTGCACGCTAATGGAACATCTATCTTTTAACCCAGAGTAAGTAATATGAGATATTGGGACTTTTAAAGCAGAAGCTATTAAATTAAAGGCTTTAAATGGTTCCTTATTTATTTTAACTAGATTAAACTCCGTGAAATCATCATCTAATTCTCCTGAAAAATGTGATTTTGTTGAAATATCCCTAATCCTGAGAATTTCTCCCTCTTTAGTTACTTCTCTGACAATGAAATCCTTATAAGTGTGCTTGTAAATGCCACCTATTCCTTTTATATTTGAAGTAGCATATGAACCGATACCTGCAAACTTTTCGATTTCTTTCTCACTATTATCTTTAAAAATAATGATATTGTCTTGTTTATAAGTCAACGGTTTTCTCTCAACCTAAATATTATAATAATTTTAAATCTCCGGTTATTTCATCTATTTCTCGTGAAGGAGCAGGTCCGATGCCCAATGCAGTTGCAGTTCCAGGAGATAATTGAGTAAGTCCCGCATCTCTGACTAAAAAATAAGGAATCTTTTTCTTTTCTAATTTAATAACTATGTCGTTTAAGTCATCCATCCCCAATACTTTCAGTACGACTTTTTTTTGCCCCGAATTCTTCCAATTCTTCCATACTAACTTGTTTTTAATTCGTACTAAGTCAGAAGTTGAAACTGAAGCATGACAAGATTGAGCACATTTTTTTCCCGTACCCATTTTTAAATCTGTTCTAATAAGGATTACTTGTTTATATTCTTCCACGATATTTAAAACCTATAATGTATTAAGGAATCAGTTTATATATTGATTTTGGCTCATTCAAATTCTATTCGAGTGACGTTACCTGTTAACTCAAGAACTAATTCTTCAAGTTCTTCCTGAGTGAAAAGAAGTTTTTCCTTATCAGATTGATAAAGTATTGACCTAAATTCAATTTCACCAGTTGCTAGGAATATTTCATTTAAGGAAAGGATCTTGTATGGAGCAATTAATGCTTCTATAGCTGGTCTTGGCTTGTTGGTTTTTTCAATTAAAATCAAATTGTCAATTTCATAAGTTTCTTTAAACCACTTAATCAGATCAGGCTTGATACGTAATTTATCTTTTCTTCCAACAACAAGAATTACTACATCTTCATAATCTATAGCTTTGAAAAAAGATACTTCTCGTAAAAAAGAAAACTTTTCATTTTGTTCTTCTACTTCAAGTAAACTCTTTGCTATATCTAACTCAAAATCTGTAAGCTCCCCATCATCCAGTTTTTTTTGACAAGAAGTACAAAGGAATCCTGAATTAACACAAGTTTTACACGCTGGTAATATCTTAACCATTTCAACTCAATATCTACTAGAATTTTGGAATTAATACTACAATTCAATTACATCGCATTTCATATTCATCAATAATCGATCCGCGGTCGGTGGGTCTGTTTTAAAGGTAAATAAATGTTTTTGTGTCCTTAATTTCAATTTAACAACGTCTTTTACCCGTTTAACTCTACAATGAACAGCATATTCAGAATATTTG
>JAGXNU010000176.1:339-4081 GCA_019894815.1 Promethearchaeota archaeon | reverse complement strand
TCATCAATTTCCTTTGTTTGATTTTTTAGTTATAAGTTTTAATATAATTGCTATATTTTATTTTATTAAACGTGTTTTAAAAAATTTGGTTTTAGAGGAACAAGCCAAACAAATTGAAGAGTAGAATTGAATTAAAGTGAGATATAAGCGATGTGTGAATTTAAAATAATCAAGCAAAATGATGGCTCTCAGATATTAGAGGACATTGTAGTTTTAAACTACACGGATAATAATGAATTATTATTCAAGGATATACTAGGAATGGGTGAATCATTGGAATCAGCCTTAATAATGAGTGTAAATACGTTAAATCAACAATGTATTGTGTTAGAACACCCGATAATCAAGGATTTTATGGGACTTTTGAAAAAAATACATTCAAATGAAGTTACGAATTCTGATATTGAAGAATTTAGTAATGAATTGACAAAACTCAAGTCCTAAAGATAAGAAAGAATAATTAAAATTAAAAAAAAAGCAAGAAAGTCTCCTGATATTTTCCATTAAAATAGACTTTGATTTGGTTATTTCTTTGCGGGAAGAATTTCAATTTCTATGGAGGAAACGTTAGAGATTCCATCTGCATTTTCCAGCGCTTCAGTTCCTATCTTAATTTCACCGTAATGGCTTCCTTTTACAAATTTATGGATGGTTATTTCAGCTACGTCAACTGCTCTTGAGATTGACCTTCCACGTGCAAGTAATTTTACTGGTCCTTCATTAAGTACAACCATGGCTGCCATTACATAAGCCATTGCTTTTTTTTTACCAATAAACACTTTTGAATCATCATTATCTCCCATATTTTTCACCTATTAGTTTTCAGTAATTAGTTTCTTTCCTTTACTTTCTGCTTTTAACTCTTCCGAGTTATCATTTAAGCTAATCTAAACTAAAAAGCATAGTTAGTTATTTTGTATTAACTCATGTAATCATATAAACATTTTGCAATTTTTCTTATCTTATTACAAGAGTAAGACAGAAGTATTTCTAAATAAAACGAGTGTTTTGATTCAAGTATCAAATTGCCATTAATCAATCCAATTAAGTGATTTTTGAAAGTCTTTTAGAATTTTTTTTTTATCAGTAAACTTATACCAGTCTGAAGCGATAGTTTCTAATGGATAAGCAACCGCGAAGTTTTTATCCATTAGGTGGTTACTTAGAATTTTTATGGCGTTCATGACGGTTGAGTTTTTAGAGTTTATGAATTTTGCTTTATTTAATGCCGTTTTCATCAGTTCCTCTTGATTTTCTACAATCTCATCTATTAATCCAATTTCCAATGCTTTATTTGCATCTAATCTCTCAGAAAACATGAGCATCTTCTTAGTCCAAGGAATCCCAATGATTTTAGAGAACAGAGTGACACAACCGGTGCCCGGAAAAATCGCAGAATTGATTTCTGGCATTTGAAAAAAACTATCTTTTACTGCTAATCGATAATCACAACATACTAAAAATACTACTCCCTCACCCAAAGTGCGACCATTAATTGCACATATCGCTGGTTTTCCATTAAATAACAATTGACAAATAGAAGCTGCAAGATGTTCCAGTTCCTTTACGTCTTTATAATCATATTTTGTTATTTCTCCTAGGTCCATTCCAGTACTAAAAGAATTACCATTGGCTGTCAAAATGATGCCTTTGATTTTCTCATTATTTTGACAAAATTCAATTGCCTTTTTCAAGTGTTTTAATTGATCAATGGTAAATGAGTTGGATCTATGAATTCTATTAAGGGTTATTATTCCAAAATGCCTATTAACAGAAAACTCAATATATTCACCAAATTTTTTGAATTTCTCTTCCATAAATAGAATAACCATGTACTTCTTTTAATATCTTATAAATTATTATTTAAAGGAAATAACAAATACTAATAATATTATATCAATACCAGAAATATACTTCTGGTTTTAAGAATTTAAGTGATTATTTTGCTTAGAAAAAAAGATCTTGTCATTACTCCAAACTTAAAAAGTACTTTTGAAAGGATTAATCAACACCTTTATGCAAAATTAAAACACATGGATACTGATACGAGGACAAGATCGAAAGAGATAATAAATCTATTATTATGCAAGCTTGTTGATAAAATTTCTAAAGATTCAGAAGATATTTTGGACTTTTCAATTAGGAATGAAGAAAATGAAGATCTCTTATTTAAAAGAATTTATAATTTTTTTGAGGATAACGTGAAATCAAGATATAATGATATCATTAATGAAAATGAACACGTTGGTTTAAGTGCGAACTTAGTATATATTGTAGTTCAAGAATTACAGAATTATTCCCTTGTACAATCATCAAAAGATATTTTAAGTGATGCATTCGAAATTTTTGTTAGTAAGGTCCTAAAAGAGGCGGGAGGTCAATTTTTTACTCCCCCAAACATTATAAAATTCATGGTAAACTACTTAGATCCTGATATAGACTCAAAAATATTAGATCCCGCATGTGGTCATGGAGGTTTCTTATTAGAAGTTAAAGATTATTTGTTGTCTAAATTTAAAAAAGAGGATAATGATAGTAATGTCCCAAAGATCATTTCTAATATCTGTGGAATCGACAAGGATTCATTTCTTGTAAGAATATGTCGTTTATATTTGGAGATTTTAAGTGGAGAACACGCTAATATTTTTTGTGAAGATTCTTTAGATATTGAAAATTACAGAGACTCAACAAGAGCCAAGATCCAAGAAGGCAGCTATGATTACATTTTTACAAATCCCCCCTTTGGAGCACGAATCCCAATTAATAGTGAAGAAATTCTAAAAAATTATGAATTAGGTCATGTTTGGAAAAATACTCATGAAAATGATTGGGTCATGCAAGATAAACTCATCAAGAGACAACCGCCTCAAATATTGTTTATAGAAAGATGTATTCAATTATTACGTGTAGGTGGAAAATTGGGTATAGTTCTCCCTGAAGGTATATTTGGAAATCCAACAAATAGATATATTTGGGAATATATACATCAAAAAGGTATGATTTTAGGGGTGGTCTCATTAGATCAAAATACTTTCCAGCCCTTCACGTGTAATAAAACAAGCATTCTATTTTTTCAAAAATTAGATATTATCCCGACTGAATATTCGGTTGATTTTGCAATCGTGGATAACATTGGACATGATAAAGATGGAAAAGATTTATTTAAATTGAATAAAGATGGTTCCTATAAACATGATGATGAGGGAAGACCAATCATAAATGATGATTTAATTGATTTACACAATGATTTACAAAAAGTGGAGGATTTTAATTATCTAAAAGAACAAAAAGTCTTTAAATTAAAGAACAATCTCATTAAAAACAAAATCTATATTCCTTATTATTATACTGGAGTAGAAAAGACGTTAAATTTGTTGGCAAAGGATAAAAATTTCGAATTAATCTCAATTAAACAGCTTACTGAAGATAAAATCATTTATACCAATAAAAATGGATATATACCCCGAGGAGATGAAATTGGTTCCCAAGTTTATGGCTTAGGTGATATTCCTTTCATTAGAACTAGCGATTTAAATAATTGGGAAATCAATTTGAATTCGAATAAGCATACATCAAAGGAAGTTCATGAGAAATATAAGCAAAAACAAAATATTGAAGTTGGTGACATTCTTCTTGTTAAGGATGGAGGATCAAATTTAATTGGTAAAACAGGTTATGTTAGTGATTTAGATACAAATATCATAATACAAAGTCATATTTTTCAATTTAAAACATTAGAAAA
>JAGXNU010000176.1:0-329 GCA_019894815.1 Promethearchaeota archaeon | reverse complement strand
CTAAAACTATAAATCGCAAAAAAATACGAAAATTATCACTTAATACTTTTAATGAGTAAATATATTCATATTAACATAACAAATCGGAATTTAGATAAATTAGCTCAGTGGAAAAAGTAATATGAAAATTGAAAACTTTTCTATGAAAGATTATGGTGAAATTATCCAAATTTGGAAGGCGTCAGGTATAAATATGGGATCCTCTGATTCTAAAGAAGAAATTGAAATAGTTTTTCATAGAAATCCGGAATTATTTCTTGTTGGAAAAATTGATGATGAGATAATATCTGTTGTAATTGGTGGATTTGATGGTAGAAGAGGGTATATAC
>JAGXNU010000175.1 GCA_019894815.1 Promethearchaeota archaeon | reverse complement strand
GTATGAATCCAACGATTAATGTGACTCCTAAAAATCCAAGCGCATACATTAATGCTGCAGTTTTTAATTTATCTACTCCATCAAGAACTTCACTTGCAACGTGTTCTGGAAAAAGCGATCTATTTTCTGCAATATATAACTTCAAGTTTCCCCAAGCTTTCATTTCTATTGAATAACCTACAGTAAATAGAATTAACCCGATTACAGCTGGAGAGCAGCTAAGGATAATATTAATTACTAATGTTTCCCAATAAACAGGTCCAGTTTCAAACCAAAAATATGACGAAAATACAATTCCAACAATACCTATTGCTAGTAGACCAATAGAAATCAACTTTATAATGGTTGATGATACCATTTTTTTATGGAAATCATAAAGGTATAAACTTTTTACTTTAGCATTGATTAATTTGATGTTTCCTAGCGATACCAAGACAAAAATTATTGCTACAAAACCTGTAACGCCTGTTACAATAGATAAAAGTGTTAATATAGCTACAATATTCATGTCTCTTCCGAATTTGTTCCATAATCTATAAAATTCATTATCAGACAAAGATTTCACTTATTTTCTTAATTATTAAATATAAATGTGTATTATGAAGTAAATTTAATTAGACAACTTATATTTTTTCTATAGTCCAATTTTTAACAAGAGAAACATAAAAGAATTAAATTAAGTATTTTGCTGAAATTAGAAAAGAATGTTAGATTTAATTTTTTAATCCTTTTTTTATTTATCCTTCAATCGTCATTTAAATGGATCATATTCATCATTATTTACTCTGCTAATAGTTGTAAGTAATGATGTATGCTAATTTTTAAAATAAAAGAAATGAAAAAGAAATTTTTAATCCGTGTGAGCACTTATAATTAAATCCGCAAATAAATTCATGTCGTTCAATAGTGTGTTGAGCTTATTTTGGGATTCCACATCAAGTTCCCCTGATTTCATCACTAAAACTGTAATGATATACTTGAAAATGTGTAATTCAATTTCTTTACCGTCTTCGTTACGCCCTTTAAAATTTGCAGAATCGGACATGAATATGTTTTCTCTTACAGTATTACATGCATTGATGAAATCTCTTAAATCTCCTCTTAATGTTAAACCACTACTAACTCCTTGAACGTTATGAACAATTACATTTCCTGAAACATCTGAAATGATAATTTTTGCTTTTATTTCCTCTAATTGCGATTCAGCTTTTTCCACATGTGCCTTCAAATTGGAATAGGATGATATGAGGATGTCTCGAAATATTTTTGCTAGCTCATCTTGTTGGTAAATGCTTGTTAACATGTAATCAAATTCATATTCTTTAAACATGTCCAAAAAGATTTCCTTAGCGTTTTTTACGTTTGTATCGAGCAATTCTTTTTGATAAGACTCAGTATCATACTTATGTAAGAACAAGAATATTTTTGGTTTTTCATTATTCTTTCGATAGATATCCAATAATCCTTCAATATATTCCTTAGCTTGTTCAAAATTATTTGGATCGTGAAGATCCACAATGGGTATAAGGATATCTGTACCGCGAAAGATCTCTGGCTTTTCCATGTATTCCTTCCTATATTCTTCTTGGCCACCGAAGTCAAAGATTCCCACTTGCAACCCTAAAAACGGATGCCTTCGCGTTTCATAAAGGATTGTAGGACTTAAGCCCTTAGTATCTTCTGGACTCGTTTCTGCAAATGCAACGGAGTACAAGCTAGTTTTTCCGCATCCGCTTAATCCAATTAATGATATTTTTATCGTTATTTCACCTATTTTGTTATTATTGATTTTTATAATAATTTATTTCATTTAATTTTTTAATAAATTTATTTTGACTATTTTTTTTCTGGTGGTGCTAATTTAAACGATTTTGAATAAATCTTACCGTACTCATCGGTAGATGCTTCCACTAAGACATTTTCATAAATAATTTCCCCTTCTTGAACTTCAAGTGGATATCCAATTTCAATCGTTTCATATGGAAATAATTCCTTTATTGTGGTTATCCAAGGTCTCTTTTCAAAAAGGTCTTCAACACTGACGATCCTAATTTTTAGATTTTCTAAGACATGACCTATAGCATTGGTTAGAGAGATATTGAGTACTTTCTCAACTTCATTTATAGCTTTTGATACTCTCAAGACTTTTCGAGTTCCAAGAGCTGGAGAAACTGGTGTCTGATCTGATTCAGGTTTGGTTTCAATTCGTGGTTCTTCTTCTTTAGAATCTTTTACGATAAAGACTTTTCTTTTTTGGATGTTATATTGAGAAACCTTTTTTAATTTTGCTAAGAACAAAACAGCATTTAAGTTAATAGTATCATAAGGTTCTATGGTGAGATATCCCTTTTTAGCCGCATCCTCGATAATTTCAGTACCAATTCCAGTCCGAGCAAAAATGGTATTTTTGTTAGGACCACTCCCAACAGAGCCAACGGAAATATCCGCATTTTCAGCGGTCAAATCAGTACAAAAGTTACAACTTGAGGATTTGAATTTGTGGAGTGATTTAATGGTAAATGATTTTATTGGTTCAGCTTTAGGATCGTAATATACGTGGAACTTACCTTTATTAATATCCATTTTTTTTATTTTGGATAAGTCTAGACCCTCTTTTTTAAAGAAAGAATAAATTGCTTCTGGTGAAAATGAATCCATGCAAAAAAGCCCGATCGTCAGTACGTGAGCTCTCATGAAATATTTAAGCATCCCTGATGGTGAACTCATCATTTTATAAACCGCATCTATGTTACATGGCGTACCAACAAAAGCTATAGATCTATAATCTTGTCTAATAGCATCCATTAATGCTTCGACGGTTTGGGAATGGCAATAGATTGAACCTGAGGATTTTATCGCATCTTCTTTGCTTGAAATGATTTGAGCGATAGGGTGCCACGGATTTTTAGGATCCTTCATTGTAACCACGGCAGCATCAATTAGATGTTCATCAAACATATAGCACAAGAGTGATGTTATACTCCCGCCATCTTGTCCCCCAATAACTTCAGGAATATTAGTATTCCCTACATAACCTGTCTTAAAATCACCGATGAGTTGAATTGGATCAGTGATTGTGCGTGGGCATTGGTTATAACAGATTCCACAGCCGGTACATTTTCCAATCAATTTAGGTTCCCCGATTAGGTGATCCCATTCTAATACAGGACAAACCGCAGCACAAGTTCCACATTCTGTACAGATACCTGCGCGAACGATCTCTTTCATGAGCATTCCGTATGAATCCTTCTTGCCTTCAAGCTTTCCTTGAATGTAATCGAAAGAATAATCATATTGAGAATGTTTTTCATCTTCGCCAGATTGATTTTCTGTCATGTTTTTCAAATTAATTCAAAATTATGCTTTGAATGATTAACTTATGTAAAGAAATGGAATACCATAAAAAAAATTTATTAAAAATGAAAATTTCAGTTATTTTCAACTAAATCTTCCAATTCCGATTGTTTTTCTTCCAGATATGCAATTCCTTTTTCCCAAAAGGAAGGATCTTTTAGGTCTATATCTAAGATTTGGAGCATTTCTTCAGGAGTAATAGAGCTCCCAAAAGATAACAATTTTATGAATTTTGGTACGAATTTTTCTTTTTGTTCCAAGTATAATTGATATAAGGAAATCACTAGTAAATTTGACTTAAAAACAAGCAGAATTGTGGAATATAATTATTATATAAAAGAGGAAAATTCTTGATAAAACGAAAAATTAAAAATGAAACACGAAAACGCCCAGAACTTACCAATGGACTAGTTCATATTACCCTAAAAGGGGTAAATTGTTATCTCATAAGAAATAATGATAATTTTCTATTAATTGATACGAGTTTTTCTGTTAAGCATTCAGCTTTTTCTTATATTAGATGCCGGAATAAATAGTTTTTTTATATCTCTTTTTTTTATCCATATCTTTTTAAATAATCAATAACTAAACGAGGATATTTTTTCGACATTAACATTGAAGTAATCATAAAGTCCGCTGATGCTCGATTACATGCTATAGGAATATTCCAAACAACTGCTATACGCAATAATGCCTTAACATCGGGGTCATGTGGATGGGATTCGAGAGGATCCCAGAA
>JAGXNU010000174.1 GCA_019894815.1 Promethearchaeota archaeon | reverse complement strand
GGCTAGAATATTTAGAAATAGATATTCGTGGAGAATTAAATAAACTCTTATTTAAAGGAGAAATAGAATATAATCGACATGAAGGGAGAATTTATTATTTTTCTGCGAAGTCTCTTCCTTAAAGATGAAAAAAAGATACATTCGTCTAAATTTTTCTTTATATTCCTTGAGTTATTTCTCGTGGTTATTGGATAAGCTTTCTATTCATCTTCCAAGAACTGTAAAGAAGCATCCTTACCATCATATCGAGATAGTGTGGACTATATCTAATAACGTGGACTATATCTAACAAGGAAATTTCACTAAATTCAATTCCAAAAACAACTGAACAATTTTCATTAAAAAAGTTTTGTGTATTTACAAGATATATTTCAATATTATCTGGATTAGGATAAAGATTATAATGTTTTAGTGAAACTCTTTCTTTATTTAATGTAATTATTGCTGCTCATATTATTTTCTTAAATTAGTTTTATTTTCAAAGTAAAAATTCCATAAAAGTATAAATATAAGTTTGAGATAAATTTTACATCATAACCTGATTATTCAGGTTTATAGTTTTAAAACTATAAAACTTCTATCTCGAAGAAGAAGAAATTTAAAAAATTCTTAATAAGCATCAGTAGTTTCGCATGCCACAAGGGCAAAATTTAATAAAATATTTATTTTTTAATATTATAATTAACTTAATCACAATTTTAATTCGTGGGGCTAGTGGTTTAGTCGCATAACGTCTCCTTGACGTGGAGAAGGTCGAGAGTTCAATCCTCTCCTGGCCCACCATAAACCTATAGGAACAGATTAAAATGCCGCTTAAAATTCGTTGGAGTTCAGAAGAGTATATCTCAATTGCTTTACTATTACTTGGTGGTTGCGGATTATTTCAGGTATTGTTCATTGCGATTAGTCAATATCTATTAGGTGTAGGAAATTACCTGATTATCACAATCGTCCCTCTTGGTACCGTGTTTGCATTGTATTTCGCATCCCTAATGATTTATGAAGCTTTCGCTCAGGTTGAAAGAAAAGATAAAATCAAGCGTCAATATGCAAAGTCTGGATCGGATTCTTCAAAACTGAAAGCCATTCTTAATAATTCTATAGCACGCCCTCTGCTGATTAATTTTGCATTCTTTACTACATTCTTTTTCACAACATTTTTCATAAGTTTATTCTTTGTTGATAACCAAATCTCATTTTTATTGGCAGAAATTATCTCTGGAGTGCTTTGTTTACTCATTGCTAATTATTATGAGAAGAATTATGCTAAAGTTAGACGATTTTAGAGCTCGTGGTAATTTCAACTTATCAAAACCCCACCAATCTAAATACAATTCATAACTATTTCGTTTGGTGAAAATTTATATAATAATAGTTGTTTCTAGATTGTATTATAATAGTTGTTTCTAGATGTTTCTAGATAGATAAGAGTTGGAAATTAGTAGCGAATCATGGTAAATCTTGAAGTAAGATGTCCGTCTTGTTCTAAAAGAGGTAAAATTGAGGTTTCTGAAGAAAAAGTCAAAAATACCACTAGAGGATTATACGCAGTAAATGTTTCAGAAAATATAGTTTGTGATCACTCATTTGTTGTTTATGTGGATAAAAATTTAAGCGTAAGGGATTCATTCATGGCTGATTTCCAAATTGAATTGCCAACCCCAGTCTCAAAACAAGAAATTGATAAAGATGTTAGTAGTTTATCAGAATCAATTGATGTTGCGTTACTTCGAATGAATTTTACAGCCTCGGTGTTGGCGTATTTTTTAAAAGCTATAATCAGAAAAAAAAAAATAATTTTAATATCTGAAAAAGAATTTCTACATGAACATCTTTTTAATTTTATCAAGTATATTTGTAGTGAATCTTTTGATGTTAAGCACGAAATCATGCATCTTAATGATTATGATAATCAACAACACGGAAATCATGTTGTTTTTCAAGGAAACGAGATCATGAAAGATGATGACAAAATTTTCGCCTCAAAACAAATTAAAGTCGAAAGAACAATAATTCAAACCTTTCTAAATGAGAGTGATCCAATAGCGGGCATGGTTTTATTGAAAAATGAACTCAAACGAATTTATCAACTCTCTGAAACTATTGTCGACATGGTTAAGAATTTGAAGAAGGATGAAAAAGTATATTCTAAAAATGTAATTAAAGACATCGAAAATATACACGGAACAAGACTTCAAGTACCTTATTTAGATTATTTGTTTGAAGTTGTAGCTTATTATTTTGAAGTAGAAATACCCATATCTTCAAGCATTTCGAATTTCTTGGGAACATTATAAAAATAATCGTTATTTTTATTCCTTATTTCGTTTAATCAAAATTTATAATTTAAAAAAAAAAAACGTAAATGTTTTTTATATTAAGATTACTTACGATAAACTCCATACTTGTGAACAGCATCCGTCATGGCTTTCACGTTTTCGTGTTTTGCCTCATCAGGTATGCCTGAAATCCCGCCCTCTACAATATATCCTCCACCTTCCATGCATCCTTCTATGCTCTTCTTTACATATTCTTCAACTTTTTGAGGAGGGCCCGCTACTAATAAAGATCCGGGAACATTTCCTTTAATGCAGACATAATCTCCCATCCTATCCTTGACTTCAAAGATATCGGTATCATCAAACCAGTATACCATTTTTCCCTTATGTTTTTTAGCAAATTCTTCTAAATAGTCCAAGCGTTGGTTATAACTTCCTTCAAAAAAGGGCATCGGAATATAGTCACGCGC
Source organism: Promethearchaeota archaeon (assembly GCA_019894815.1). Lineage (GTDB taxonomy): Archaea > Asgardarchaeota > Lokiarchaeia > Sigyniarchaeales > SOKP01 > SOKP01. Next base: position 1,382 of record JAGXNU010000174.1, on the reverse strand, counting down.
TATCAACTTCTCCATTACGTCTGTTAAGGTGGGCCAATAAAATTCTTCAAACTGCTCATTACTCATGAATCCATCAGCACCTCTGTGTAATGGAATGAATACCACACCTTTATCGCTGAATAGAGGATTTTCTTTTTCTAAAGACTGTAATTGATAATCAACGAACAATTCACAAGTTTGTTTTAGTTCTTCAGGATTTCTATACATGTCCATCATGGTTCCACGCATGCTTCTTAGCATATCAGAGATTAAATCAAAAGGAGCCATTCCAATGCCACGAAGTTGGAGCATGGGATTGCCTTGTTTATTCAACCCTTTTTCATACTTTGACATTCCAAGTGCAAAATTAATGAGGGCTAACACTGACCTTCTAGCTTGTTTAATCATTTTTTTGACGTTTTTATCCAAAATAAATGAAAGCATTGACAGACCTCCTGTAAAGCCAATTAGCTCATAAGCATTAGGTATTAATTTCATGGCATCAAATGTTGTTGATTGGGCAGGAACTATATTTTGAAGTACAAATTCCGTTGGATTTCTTAATAGATCTTTATATTGTTCAGGTTCCATCCAATGTTTCTCAATATACTGAAATGGTTGATTATCCTTTAAACGATGTTCAGGATCAGCAGCACCTGGCCATTTCATCTGTTTCAATCCTAACCGATCATACAGTTTTCCTAAACAAACTATAAAAATTACGGGGTATTGATCCCAGTCGTATTGTTCGAACACTTTTAAAGAATTTTTCGCATACTTAATGGGTTTATACATTGCATCCTTATGAGTCATCCCTGCTTGAAGTGCAGAATAAAAAGTAGAGAAGGGAGCTATTGGAACCCGATCAGGTTCTTTTAACGCTATCGCATCGTAATATCTCTGATCCTTCTCCTCCATGAGCTCTTGTTTATCTTTTTTACTCAATTTTATCCCTCCATCCACTTAGTTGCTAAATTCACTGCATCAACAGCACTATCTCCATAGGCATCCGCATCAACATATTCGACAATTCTTTCATCCAAGGTTCCTCCTCCAATCATAATTTTCACCTTATCACGTAATCCCGCTTCATTTATTTTTTGAATAATCTCTTTCATCGAATCAAAGGCTAAGGTTAGGAATCCACTTAAAGCTAAAACTTTAGGTTTAAATTCTTTCAAGCTTTCAATGAATTTTTCATGAGGAACATCCACTCCCAAGTCGAGAACGTCAAATCCATTCACGTCTAACATGAATTTTACAACATCTTTTCCAATATCATGGATATCTCCAGCTACAGTCCCTAATAACACCTTTCCTTTTTTCTTTTCAGTGCTTTGGGCATCTTTTAATTTAGGACCTAATGCTTCAAAAATTTGTCGTAAGATTTCTCCAGACATGAT
>JAGXNU010000173.1 GCA_019894815.1 Promethearchaeota archaeon | reverse complement strand
AAACTAATACTTGTAGGTACAATCTTTCTAATATTAGGAGGACTAATTTATAGTTTATTAGGGATCCTTTTTATTGCCCTAATCATACTACTAGTGAGTGTTTTAGGGTTTTATGGAGGAATAGTTTATCCTAAATGGGTTGGAAAGATGTTTCTAAGGAAGAAATAAAAAATATTTCTATTTATTTTTTTTATTTATTTATTTGTTATTAAACAAATAACCCAGGGAACTACTAATAAATTACCATGATAAATTACATATTCTTTTTGATCTTATCTAATTTATAGGTTAAAATTAGAATGACGGACCAAGATAACTTAATTCTAGATCAACCGGAATTATTGAAGATTTTAGAATTAGATATTGGTAAAACTCTTCCCATTTTAAATGAAATCAATGAATATTCATTTGGAATTCAAATTGAGGACAAAAATATTATAGGATTAAGTTTAGTAAATTGTGACTTAACAGATTTTCCAGAGCCGATTACTACAATTACAACACTAAGAATATTAACATTGAAGCGAAACACGATCACGAAAATTCCTGAATCAATTGGAAATCTCACTTCACTAGTAAGTTTAGATCTGAGAGATAATGAATTAGAGAGCCTCCCAGATACTTTTTGGAAATTAAAGAAACTAAAAGACTTACACATGAAAGGAAACAACTGGAAGGATGAATGGGGGATAATTCAAAATTATGAAACCGCTTCAATTTTGGAATTTTGTCGAGGAAATGCTCCTTTAAATCTCTATATTGCATTTCCTTCAGCAATTGGACAAATTTATAGAATAGAAGAATTTATTAGAGTTTTAAAAAGTAATAAAGAAATTCTCGAAATTTATCAGGGTAACGTTGAAAAAATAGCTCAAAGCCATATTTTACTCCTTCTTTGCACAAAAAATTCACGAAATGAGGAATATTTCATTGAAACCGTGAGTTTAGCTCTAAAACATCATGTTGAAATCATTCCCATTAAAGATACGAGCATTGATTGGGTTGATCTAAATCAGATTGATTTATGTGATAAAAATCTAGGATTTCATGATCTAGGCAATAAAAAAGGGTTTACTATTACCACGAATAATATTAGAAGTTTAGCAGTTAAAATTTATGATTATATAACGCAATACAAACGAACTGTAAATTTATTAGAAAAGGGAATAAAATAAGAGCACAATTAAGAAATTGGTTAAATTATTTCAAACTCTTTTTTAATTCTTTAGTTTTATCCTTAAGTTGACTCACTCCCGTTTTCAGAATGTTTTTTGCTATAAAACTTTCTTCTTCGGCTGCCTGATGTTTTAAAATTTTCACCTTTAATTTATAGGCATCAATTAGGAGATCAGAAGCGTCAGTGCTTCCGTTTATCACCACATCAATCACGTGAAGAGCTAATTGAAGCTTTCCGCCGTCATATAAGATTTTTGCTCGGTTTATATAATCTTCACTACTTCCAATTTTGAGTAATTCTCGAGCTATCTCATCAGATTTAGCAGGAAATAAACTAGTTGGATTTCCAGTATCGTACCACCCATGATAGAGCCTGTAAACATCGTTTATGGCAAATCGATAATCTCCATATTTTGGTTGTAAAAACGGATGATCTTTAAATTTATCAGGGTAAATTGCCAACATTTCTTCGTAAATTTGTTCAAACCATTTTCCCTGGTTTAACCTCTTTACAACTTCATCATGTACAAAATTTAATGCATCTGCGGTAATCTGCAGTAATTCTTGCACATCTTTTTTCCCTTCAAAAAGTGATCCGTGGCCGGGAAGTAAGTATTCCGCATTTTTTCCCATCATTTTATCCATTGCTAAAGCCCAATCTTTTGCGTATCGTTGTACCCGAAATGGACTGCCAATATTTGGATAAGAAGATACCATTAAATCCCCAGTGAATAAAACTTTCTTTTCCAGAAAATACATCCAGATGCTATCATCGGTTTCACCCTTATCATGGTAAATCTCAAATTTATATCCACCTAAATTAAATTTATAGGTATCATTCCCTCGAATTATGATCGTAGGATCCAACGCTCCAGAAATAGATTCGGTACTCGTCATTGTCACTCCTACAGATGCGAATTGTTGTTTGTAGGTCCAAATCTGGTGATCACTAAGCATGCTATATTTTTCAAACCGTCTGATACAATTTTCATGAGCGATCACTTGGGGCATTTCCCAACCTTTTTGTTTGATTTCTTCAATGAAAGGAGCATACCCGAGACAATGATCGAAATGACCGTGAGAATATATTATGTATTTTACTGGCTTATCTGAAAATTTTCGGACTTGCTGAAATACACGTGGTCCAAATAATCTCAAGGCAATATCAAATAATATTAAACCATCATTAGTTTTTACTACTCCTACATTTCCAAAAGCACCAATAAAGCAACAGGTGTTATCAGCAAAAATCTTGCTTTCGAACGCACCACGTCCGAAGAAACCTTCCATCCCTTCTATTATTTTACTCAAACTGTTATACCTCTTTAAAAAGATATCAATAATTATATTACGTATTATATTACGTTTTTGATATATATAAAATTGATAAACTGTTTTATAAGCAAAGGAAAGAAGGTAAAAATTTTATGAATTATAAAGAAACATTTGATATCTGTTGTATTCTCTTTAAATGTTATAACTTTAATTTTATTGAAAAATATCATGAAAACTACAATATATTTCTTTACAGGAACGGGTAATTCCTTGAGTGTTGCCCAATCGATATGTAAAAATTTGAAAGATTGTGAATTGGTGTCGATCGCAAGCATTTGGGAAGATGAAATTATCAAATCGACTAGTGAAAAAGTTGGGTTTGTTTTTCCTTTATATTATGCAGGGTTACCTAAAATAGTAAAAGATTTCATAAATAAAATGGATTTTAGTAACTCGGAGTATTTTTTTACCGTTGTTACAAGTGCGGGAGATATCACTGATTATCCTCTATATCAAATTGAGAGGATCTTAGTAAAAAAATCTAAGAAACTAAATGCAGGATTTTTTATATCCATGCCTAATAACTATATTATTGGGTATGATATTCATCCCAAAGAGAAACAGTTGGAATTTTTTGAGATCGCAGATAAAAAGATTAATGAATTAGTCAAAATCATAGAGGAGCAAGGTGATAGCCTTAGAATTGACTCTAGTGAAAATAAGAGAAAACGAAAAGCGAAATTTAACCAAGAATTTCATGATAGTGTCAACCAGAATGATAAAAATTTCTATTCTGATGAGAATTGTAATAGTTGCGGAATCTGTGAAAAAATTTGTCCGGTGAAAAACATTATTCTAGTTGATGGTAAACCTGAATGGCAGCATAAATGTCAGCAGTGTTTAGCTTGTATTAATTATTGTCCTGAAAAAGCGATTCAATTTGGATCTCAAACATTAAAAACTCAAAGATATCATCATCCTGAAATCAACTTTAAGGTTCTACAGGAAAAAATTAATAATTGACTTGATAGAAATCAATTCATGTTAACCAAATAGAGAATTATACTATACTTTACATGGATAATTATTCAGAATTTCTAATCTGCATGACTGGTCTCCGTTTACTTTATAAACGGAGAAATTTTTAATACCTTAATTTCAATAATTAAAATCAAAAATTATGACAATGAGAGATAAAGTTAAGGGATATATTGACTTAACCAGAGCGCATTTTGCTCCCGTATGGCCTTTATTATTTGTATCAGGACTAATGCTTGCATTTAAGAATGGGGGTTTCTTTTCGGGGGAGCTTCTTATTTTAGCAATCTTCATTGGTCTTTTTGGATTTGAAGCTGGGATGGTATTAAACGATATTGTTGATCACAATGTGGATAAAAAGGACATTGACAATACATTAACCAATTATTGGCGACCGTTTAAAGAGCGACCGATTCCTTCAGGAGTAATATCGTTAAAAGAAGCAGTTGCGGTTTTCCTTGTCTTAGTTTTGATCACGGTCATTTTAATCGCATTTTTACCGTTTCCTAATCTTATTTATGTATATATCATAATGGTTTATGCTTATTCAATGGAGGTTTTTTATCAACTCGTAAAGAAAAAGCAAAAATTTCCATTTGCACAATTATTAGGAAGAACTGACCTTGTCATGTTTCCAATCGCAGGATATTTAATTGTTGGTCAATTTGATTTTACAGTAATATTATACATATTATTTCTATATCCTTGGGCTCTTGCTCATCTC
>JAGXNU010000172.1 GCA_019894815.1 Promethearchaeota archaeon | reverse complement strand
CATTAGAAGAGTAACTCTTTTTTCTTTTTGTCTTATTTTTATCTATCAGTTTAATTCATTTTAATATATTTTAATATACTAATAATATAATAATAATTCATTCTTCCAACCCTGTTTTCCAATTATTTAAAAGTATTTCATCTAAAGTATCGTTACCTAAAAACAATTTTTGTTGAATAATTTTTCTGTTTGGATCTAATTCCCAAATGATTTTTGTTGCTTCCTCTAACATCTTCTTAATCTCTAATTCTTGTGAGAGAATTAAATTGGGTTTAACTGTGGTCTGTTTTTCTTGGAGAATTTTTTTTTCAAATAAAGTTAAAGCACGTCTAATTAATTCGCTTTGAGTAATATCTAACCAAGCAGATAACTTTTTTAATCTTTTTCGAAGTTTTTCATCAATTGCAACTGTCTTATAAATATAGAAGATATATAAATAGATAAGCATGTTTTTATTACAATGATTAACTAACTTTTAAACAATAGTAAAGTATATTATTCCTTAGCTAAATAATTAAAAATCGTGAGAGCAAAGATTTTTGTCGTATCTAATAAATCTTTAATATACACAAACTCATCTGCTGCGTGGACATTACATTCATGAGATCCCGTTCCCATTAAAATGGTTTCTATACCTTTCTCGTGGAAAAAATGTCCGTCATTAGCTGATTGAAATAATTTGAACTCTCGCTCCTCACGATACACGGAAGTTACTGCTTTTTGGACTGAATTAGCAAATTTGGTAGTGATATTAGTTATAAATGGTTCGAATGACATTGTAAACTGCACGTTTATATCTAAATCAGGATCTACCTCCCTTGCTTTTTCAATAAATTGGAGGATTCTATTCCTTATGCTTTCGACATCTTGTTCAGGAATGGTGTTGATTAAGCAATACAATAAGCACTTATCTGGCACAGTTGATATCTTCTCACCACCCTCAATTTTTGCAATATTAACCGTGCTTACTTTAGAAGGATGACCCGGAAAATTAGGATATTTAGTTTCAGTATTGAGGAACTCTGCTTGTAATTGGGTGAAAAAATTCAACACGACAATCATTTTTTGTATTGAATTGACTCCAGAAAACTCGTTTCTATAAATTGGGATGTCAGGAAAACTTAAAGCATGAGCTTTTTTACCTTTAATTAGAAATGTAACAAACAAGAAACCTCCAGTATAGGCTGCTGGAAAACTTCCGCGCCCATCTCCTAAAAGGCAAGCCTCTCCTGAAACCAATCCTTTATCAAGTACGTAATTAGCCCCATTAAAGCCTCCCGTTTCTTCATCAATAGTTGCTAATAGAGTCAACTTTCCCTCAAGTTCAACATTTAGTTCTTGTAACGCTTGTAAAGCAAAAATTTCTGCAGTTATGCACGCTTTATCATCACAACTCCCACGACCATAGATCTTTCCCTCAATGATTTCCGCACTAAATGGACCGGCTTTAGTCCATCCTTCGTACGCAGGTACTGTGTCCATATGACCATATACTATAAGTGAAGGATGTTCAGAGCCTCCACGGGTTCCTACCACGTTTTTTCGCTTAGATATGGTATTAAGTCCTAACTCTTCAAACTTGGAACTTACAAATTCCGATATCTCTTTATATTTACCAGGAGGGTTCTCTGAAGGGATTTTAATGATTTGTTGGTGAAATTGAATGATTTTTTCCTGCATTTCATCAATTTTCTTTAAAATATCCTTGTCAGTTATCATGATTTTTATTCTTCTTTTTTACTTCTTTTATTTCAAGTAATTCAATGCAGTTAACGCAAACATTTTCACTAAATCCATTAAATCTTTAATATAAACAAACTCATCTTCAGCGTGAATGTTATTATCTCTCGCGGAAGCCCCAACTAAGATGGTTGGAATCCCTCTTTCTTGAAACCAGTGCGCATCGGTAGAAGGCATCAAAGTTTTAAATTCTCTCTTTTCCCCATGGATTTTCTCTGCTACTTTCTGTACTATCTTAGCAAATTCAGAGGATTCATCAATCACTTGTGGTTCCATGGCAATTGGTATTTGCACACTTATATCCAAGTCCGGGTCTTCCTCTTTCATTTTTTCAACAAAATCAAGAAGTCGCTTCTTTATGCTTGCGACATTCTGTTCTGGAATTGTATTTACACTAAGATGAAGATAACATCGATCAGGAACCGTCGTGATTTTCGTACCCCCATGAATTTCCGCAAGATTAATACTACTCACGTTAGAACCCCATCCATCTGAAGTGGGATAATTCGTGGTCTTTGTTAGTAGTTCTTCCTTCAGTTCAAGTAAAAAATTCATTACTTTGACCATTCTCTCGATAGTGTTTATCCCAGAATTCTCGTTACGATACGGTGTAGGGAGATCTGGGAATGCTAATCCATGAGCGGTCTTGCCTTTAATGGTTATCGTGATATACATTGTTCCACCACAATACCCAAAGGGATATCCATTAGCCGCGTCCCCTAATAAGCACGCATCTCCAGAGACTAATTCATTACTCAAGAGATATTCTGCACCTCTTAATCCTCCAGTTTCTTCATCTACTACAGCAGTTACTATTAACTTTCCCTTAAGATCAACTCCTGCTTCAAGTAAAACTTGAGTGGCAAAAATCTCTGCAGTCACTGAAGATTTATCATCAGAAGCACCTCTTCCATAGATTTTATCTCCAACAATTTCCGCCCCAAATGGATCTTTAGTCCACCCTTTAAAAGCTTCGACTGTATCAAAATGCCCGTTGAAAATTAACGTGGAACCACCGCCATTATTAAATTCTCCGATTACATTATTTCTCTTAATGGAAGTTTTCAAACCGATTTCACTCATCTTCTTTTCTACGAATCGAGCAACTTCCTTATATTTGGAAGGAGGATTCTCAGAGGGAATTCTTACTATTTCTTGATGAAATTTAATAATCTCATCCCGCATATTGTCTATTTTTTCAAGTAATTGATCTTCAGATATCATTATTTACATCAAATTTAATTCTAATATTAATACTAAACTATTGATGTTTAGAAAATATAAAGAATATGGTTGGAAAGAGATATAACCAACATTAAAAGGAGAATATTTTTATAGTCATGGATACAATATTGTAATTAAAAATTAAAGTGATTAATACTGATGAAAAGGATATTTAGAAGGAAAACTAAAAAAACGAAAGCCACGAATTTAAAAGCAGATATTAATAATTTAGGTGCTGGTGTCGTGTATGAAGAAGCTGTTGGTGAAAATGATGATGGGGCCAATGGTAGTGGTATGTCTGTAGAACAATATGATGAAGGATCAAAAGAGATTAACTAAAGAAATCTGAGATTATATTTAATAGAATTTTAGATAAAAATTCTAAAATTTACCGGTAAAAAATTAAAAATTGGATTCGTATTTTCTCCCTTTTAATGAATTTGAGAATTCTAATTTCATCAAATCCTCATTCTAATCCTCCATTTAACATGGAAAAAAGAGAAACTAGAAAATTAAAAAACAATCAAACATAAAGATAGATTGTATTTTCATAATTAGATGTAAATATTTCAAAATAAAATTCAATAATGGTGAAATGAAAAAATGACTAAGCGAGTCGCAATTAACGGGTTCGGCAGAATAGGACGAAATTTCTTCCGGGCTCTAACAGAAAAATATCCTAACGATATTGAAGTCGTATCCATTAACGATTTATTCGAACCAAAATACTTGGCTTATGTGTTAAAATACGATACTGTTTTTGGACGATTTAAAGGAACTATCGAGGCTAAGGAAAAATCTCTAGTAATAAATGGAAAGGAAATTCCGGTTACTGCAGAACGAGACCCAGCAAACTTACCACATGCTAGTAATAATATTGACGTTGCTCTCGAATCCACTGGATTCTTTACGAAAAGAGAGGGCGCCGCAAAGCATTTAGAGGCTGGAGCTAAGAAAGTTTTAATTAGCGCACCTGCGGTAAATCCTGATTTTACCGTTGTAATAGGTTGTAATGACGATAAATTAACTAACGAGCATAAAATCATTTCCAACGCATCTTGCACAACAAATTGCTTGGGTCCGGTAGTAAAAGTATTAATGGACAATTATGGAATTGTTAACGGAATGATGACTACAGTTCATTCATATACAGGCGATCAAAAACCAGTTGATACAGCAAGAGCAGCAGATCCCATAAAAATGATTCGTGGTCGAGCTTGTGCAGCAAACATCGTTCCAACATCCACGGG
>JAGXNU010000171.1 GCA_019894815.1 Promethearchaeota archaeon | reverse complement strand
ATCTAAAATGACCTATCATACTCCTGATGTTCATAAGGATGATAAATTTTGGATTGTGTGGCATGTAATTATCTACTCTGCTTCTGTATTATCATTAGTAATTTTAATAATACCCTACTGGTTAGGAATTCTTTTTGCAAATATAATCGATATATGGGATTGGTTCATACTACGACCCCTAAAAAAAAGGAAAGTAAAATCAGGAGCAGATCCAAATTGGGGTCAGAAATGGTATTTACATAAACATGCTGATTGGGTTAGTGATAATTTCTTCGGTTGGCTCCCAAACTGGAGATACAAATATTTTGGAATCATTACTGAATTGGTAATTATCATTTTTTTATCAATCATGATAGTAATAATTTTATAAAAAATCTCGGAGTTTTGAGAAATAAAATAGATGACTATCACAGCTACAGTCAGAAGAACCAAAATTATTGATATATTTATCACAAGAATCCTTGAGTTCACTGGAAAGAAAGCATTCTAAACGTTCACTAGAAGGTATCAAAAAGATTTTGGAAATATACGAGTATTCACAATCAAGTAGATAGTCAATATGCCAATGAATTTTCTTATTACTAGATGAATCCACATGTCTTTTCACGCGATTTAATAATGTATTCGAACCTTCATTCCCCATGGCTGAACCTACATAAAAATAATATCCTGCTTGAAATTCTAATCGGCCAAGGGCTCCTATATTGATGAGAGATTTCTTTCGAAGATAAATCACTAAAAGATAAGTACCTTTCATTTACTTACAATTCTTTTTATGATCACGATAACAACCATCACAGAGAGCACCATTACAATGTAGACAAATATTCACGCAGTTATCACATAATTGGTTTGCACATTCAATGCATTCATAAAGTTTATCGTTCGGATTTTCTCCGCAATTTTCACATACTGTTTCTTGTTTAGGCATTCAAATCACTCTGGTTTTAAAGTTACTATTGTAATCAAGTTAAAAATAAATCTTTATTATTCACTAAATAATTTTATAATTAGAAATCAATATACAGATGATTTTATGGAAAATTTATTTTTTACTGATAATGTTCATGCTGCTAAAAAAAAGGTCATGAGTTTTTTACAAAAAGAATTAGAACCGATTAAAAATGATATCAATCGAGCTAATAAAATTCCCATTGCTATATTAAAAAAAATGGGAAAAGAAGGATTATTTGGACCTTTAATTCCTCAGAAATATAGAGGAACAGAATTAGGAATTATTGCTCATTGCATGATTACGGAAGAAATCTCAAAAATAAACGTAGCAGTTTCTGTTTCCCGAACTCCTTGTATCTTAATGGGTTATCTTCTCAATAAATTTAGTAAAGAACAGCAAAAAGAGAAATATCTTAAGCAAGTAGCAACGGGAGATAAAATATGTAGTATCTGTGTTACCGAGGAAATGGCAGGATCTAATGTTGCTGATATTAAGACTACAGCAGAAAAGAAGGGGAATTCATATTTATTAAATGGCTCGAAGAAATTTATTACGAACGCAGGATTATCTGATTACTATTTTATCTGGGCCATTTCAAACCAGAATGTGAATCCTCGAGGAGGCATGAGTGTATTCTTGGTTGAAAAAGATATACCAGGATTAAGAATTGAGAATCCGTATAACTTGATGGGGATAAATGGTATATATAATGGAAACCTTGAACTCAAAAACGTTGAAATTCCCGAAGAAAATTTGATTGGGATGGAAGGAAATGGGTTTAATGATTTAATGGATGTATTTAATATCGAAAGATTAACCTTGAGTTCTGAGTGTAATGGTATAGCATTAGCAGCTTTGGAAGAATCCAAGAATTATGCCAAAACACGAATTCAATTCAATAAACCAATAGCATCCTTTCAATTAATTAAATTAAAAATTGCTGAAATGGCAACAAAACTACAAGCTGCTCGATTGTTGACTTTTAGCGCTGCAAAATTATCAGAAATGAAATTAAATTTTACTAAAGAAGCATCAATGGCAAAAGCATATTCTAGTAAGACTTCATTAGAAATTGCTTCTGAAGCGGTTCAAATTCATGGAGGGAATGGATATACAGATATGTATCCCGTTGAACGATACATGAGAGATGCGAAATTCTTTATGATTGGGGGTGGAACTACGGAGATACAAAATTTAATTATTGCCAGAGAAGAATTAAAAAAATAATAAAAATAAAATAAAGAAAGAAATAAGGAGCTAAAATCTCGGACTAATAATCGTAGAACCCTTTTCTTGATTTTCTACCTAATCGTTTCTTGTTTACCATTTTTTTTAAGAGGAAACTTGGTTTATATTTGTCTCCAAACTCTTTATTCAAATATTCTCCGATATTATTGTAAATATCCAATCCAACTAAATCACTTAACTCTAAGGGTCCCATGGGAAAATTAAATGCTAGTTTACAGGCTGTATCAATATCTTCGGTACTAGCAATTCCCTCCATTTTCATATTAATCGCTTCATTACATAATACGTAAATTAATCGAGATGTAACAAAACCAGGGGAGTCATTGATGGTTACAACAGTTTTTTTTAATCCTTTTGAAAAGTTTTTAGCGATTTCTAATGTCTCATCAGTTGTTTTATCTCCTTTAATTAACTCTATCAATTTCATTACTGTAGCAGGATTGAAAAAATGAATTCCTACAATTCTATTTTGATGCTGGCATTGAGATGCTATATCCGTGATGCTTAAAGATGATGTATTTGAGGCTAGAATCACGTGTTTTTCGCAAATAGAATCTAGTTTAGCAAATAGAACCTGTTTGAGATTCATATCTTCATAAATGGCCTCTATTACTAATTGTACTTTATCTACAGCTTCTTCAATATTTGTATAATAATGAATATTGTTAAGAATCTTGCTTGCTTCCTCCTTTGAGAATTTATTCCTAGCTACATAATGGCGATCTATATTCTGTTCAATCTTTTCTTTAATGTTTTTTAATAGTTCTTCACTCAAATCAACTAAATTTACCGAATAACCACTAATCGCAATTAATTGTGCGATTCCGGAACCCATAACTCCCGCGCCAATAACACACACTTTTTTAATTTCCATTGATAATCACTCTCTAAACTTGTTAAAATCTGCTTTTCTTTTTTCAATAAATGCATTTTTTCCTTCTACTGCTTCATCAGTGTTATAGTAAAGAGAAAGACCTCCAACACCTAATTGTGTGATACCTGCAGTACCATCACTCTCGGCCAAGAAAGCAAATTTTAACATTTTTAACGCTGTTGGGCTCTTCTCTAATAATTCTTGGCACCAAATATCCACTTCATCATCTAATTTGTCATATGGGACTACCGCATTAACAAGACCCATTTTTAATGCTTGGTGGGATGTATAACGGCGACATAAGTACCAAATCTCTTTTGCACGTTTTACCCCTACGGCACGCATTAAATCACCCGTGCCATATCCTGGATCAAAGGAACCTACCCGTGGTCCTGCTTGACCGAGTTGTGCATGTTCTGCAGCTATACTCAAGTCGCAAGCAACGTGCCACACGTGCCCACCCCCAATAGCATATCCATTTACTCGAGCAATAACAGGTTTGGGTAGAGTGCGAATTAAATGGGTAACAGTTTGCCACCCTACTTCTAAAGGTAGCTTGTATGTTCCCTTATAGCCTCCTTTTTCACGAGTAGTTTGATCTCCGCCCGTACAAAAAGCTTTTTCACCTTGACCGGTAAAAACCACGACGCCAATTTCATTATCCATGCACCGATTAAGAGCGTCAATCAGTTCATGGACAGTTTGTTGTGTGCAAGCATTGTAGCGTTGAGGGCGATTTATGGTTATACGGGCTATACTATCCTTCTTTTCAAAAATAATATCTTCATAATCCAATATATATCATCTCTACATGATTTGATTTTTGATTTTATAACTAATCAATTAGAATGATCTTGAAATATTTAACAATTCCTAATTAGGATCTACTTTAAAAGACATTTATTATATTAAAATAGAAAAAAAAGGGCAATTTACTGAAGTAATGTTGCGAGGAAGTCGTTGACTTAAACTATTAAATCAAAAAAGCGTTAATATTTATATTTTTACACGATAATTATATTAAATAATTTATACTTTTTTGTTTAGATTAATATCACTTAACTATGGAAACAAAACTAATAAAAGGAATTCTATACACTGAATTGGATGATGAATTGGGTCCAAATCCATTTGTATGGTTGGGAGATATACCCACATCAAAAAGACTTCATATTAGTGTTAAAACAATTACAGTTCTATCAGGAGAAAGT
>JAGXNU010000170.1 GCA_019894815.1 Promethearchaeota archaeon | reverse complement strand
CTTCAACCATAAATGATGTTTCAAGTAAGGTATAAATAATTCGATCTGGACCAAAAGCTATCTCAAGGATTTGAGGTATTTCTTTATTATTTGGGTCTGAACCCATGGCAATTTCAAAATTTTCTTTCGCAAATTTACCATGACATTTAAGATCATAATCAGTTCTATCATGGATTCCACAAATTTCAACCCACCCAAATTGGTTAGTCTTAATTTCTAAGTCCCAAGCATCATCAGCATAATGAGCTCTTTCATTGGGGGAATGTTGTCTTAACCTTATCATATCATCAGTGAATCCTAATATTTTCGTAAGGTGGTATCCTAAATACATGCAATAAGCAAATGCTGGTTTTTTCAATGTTCCATTTGATATAGCCTTATCAAGTGGAGTCATTATTGGTTCACTCAAATTATTATCTTGCATTTTCCAATCCAGAAGTGGTAAAAGGACATCTTTGATATCTTTATAATCTTCAAATTCCATTTCCTGGTCTTTACTTATAAAAAATTGTAATTCAAATTGATCAAATGCCCTCATGCGAAGAATTTGTTGCCGGGGTGAAATTTCATTTCGATATGCTTTTCCATATTGAAAAACTCTTATAGGATATTGCCTTCTCGCGTCTTGATTTAAACGATTAAATAGAAGATAAGTTGTCGTTGCTGTTTCTGGTCTCAAATAAACCGTATTTCCTGCACCTACTTGTGTCTTAAGCATGAGGTTATATTCCCCAATTTTTCCAAATGGAGTATCACACTTAGGACAAGTTATTTTATTAGTTTTAACTATTTGTTCCATTTCCTCATAAGACATCCCATCAATCATTCGATCTGGGAATGTTTCTTGAAGAAATTTATCTGCTCGCAGAAGAGTAGCACATTTTGAACATTTTAAAATTGGATCAATAAAACGATCTAAATGTCCAGAGGCTTTCCACACGATCTCAGGCATTATGGTAGGGCATTCTACTTCACCAAAACCGAAATATCTTAACTCTCTTCTAAATATTGATAAGATGTTGTTTTTTAGAGCCATACCTGCTGGTCCATATGAATAAAATCCCGCTAATCCACCATAAATTTCTGGTGAGGGACCCCATATAAACCCCCTTCTCTTAATCAAAGAATTAAACGTTTCAATTTTATCTTCTATCTTCATTTTTTTTAAATTTACTCCAACGCAATGGTTTTTAAAATCGTAGATAATATTTTAAGAATCGCAATAATCGAAAGGAATAAAATAAATTTTTATATAACCAAAAGATATTATTATAAATATTATTCAATCTTTAGTCAGTTCAAAATATACTTAAATTAATTGTTTGGTAATCAAAAAAATGATATTTCAAGATGTACCGTTTCAGTTTTTCTCCATCTGGGACGGAATAGAAAGTGGTTTATATTATGCTATAATAGGATTTTATGTATTAATTTTCTTCTATTTCTTGTTGATGCGATTTAGAACATCCAAGAAAATGTACTGGTTATTCTTTTCATTTTTGTTCTTATTTCTGGCTGCTGGGAGAGTCTGTTTCATTATATATTATTTTTATGCTCCGGAATTCCTAATAGCTGATGCAGAATTAGTCGAATTATTGATGATTTTTTATAGGTTCGCTACGTTTTTTACATGGTTAGGAATAGCATGCTGGATGGTAATATTGGGAATTCTTATATTTCCACCTTTAGCTGAAAATGTTGAGAGTAAGAGTGGAACGGGTACTAAAGACAAGGTAAAAGATTTCCTTAGAAGGAAAGATGTGCGTTTAACTTTAAAATTTTTTTTAATTAGCCTACCTATTTTTATTGGAGTGGCAGCACTTATCTTACCTGATGCACTTTTCATGGATCCTGAATTTGTAGATACATATGGAGTAGATCCATCAAGTTTAGTAACAGTTTTTGGATATCCAGCAGGGAGGGCCGTTCTAAATTTCATTCTGTTACCCCTCTTTGTTGCTTTCGTCCCGTTCTTGTATTTATCATTAGCCTTGCGAACTTTTGGTGTTTTAAGACGATCTTATGCATTAAATGCGTTTGGATTTTTAATTTACTTCTTAGGTAGAATTCTACAAGGATTACTCAGTTCGCTAGGATTCCCACATGTAAGTGCTACGTTATCACCGCTCTTAATATTATTATCATTATTGCTAATTGTTATAGCGAATAACTACGAACAACTTAAATAATAAGGTAAAAACCTTATCATTTTTTTTAATTGAATTTCTAAATATTTTTATATAAAATCGATAAGCAATATAGAATAAAAGTAAAAAATTTTTAGTGATAATTAACTTGAATAATAATACATTAATTAGAATTACAACTTAGCTTAAAAATAGCAAATATTTGAGGCGAATAAAACTTGTCTATTCATGGTAGTCAATATCTCTTGACTTTATTTAATGCACCAGCAAACATCCCCCAAATTAATGAAAATGACGAATTAGCGTTAGCTTTTTATTTATTAACTAAGGATAAGAAACATAGTGAAAAAATAACTAGCTTTTCACGATTATTATGGCCCTTTTTATGCATTCAAGGAGTGATTAGCACACATATCATACTGGATGGGTTGATGTTTTTTTCAAGAAAAGGAAAATTGTCTAATCCTCCCAGACAACCATTGATTGGGCATTTAATTAGAAATATTGAGAATCGAACGAAAATTGAACAACTTTCAAAAATTAATGAAGTGTTAACTTATAAAGACATAGATGCTGAAGAAATAGGAGAAGGAGAAGAATCTGAATTTCAAAAATTGAATATTGAAAGCTTAATTAATCCAGAATTTCTGCAAACATTAGCTAAACTTTTACCATTTATAGATTATCAACCAATTACAGATTACATGCCTTTAGATTCAGGATTGTCTACAGATTTAGCTTTAAACATCGCTGAAAAATATAGAAAAATGATTGATTATATGAAAGGAAACGCTTTACGTTGGGAAAACCAGATTGAATTAATTGGAAAAGAAGTTGATAAATGGTTAATAGAGCTTAATGTTCAATTCAAAGATATTGAGACACGTTATTCTTCACAAATTAATAAAACATCTAAAATAATTGACAATTCTCAAGTACGAGAACAACTTGATTTAGAGGGAGATAAAATTGAGCAATGGAAAGTGAATGAAAAGAAAAAATTAATTGAAAGCATTTCTGTATTATTTAAAGAAATAGAATACCAACTTGAGGGACCTATTAAAAAGAATAAAATGTTTACACAAGGTGATACTCTCAAAAGTCGAGTATTTGAAGATTTGATTAACACTTTTGATAATCATTTTGAGTACTTGGTAATTGAAGGTCATAAGTATTTAGAAACAGTAGCTACAATGAAGGAAAAATTTATTGAACTCAAGGAACGTGGTCCTATAATTGATGATCAAGCAAAAAAGAGATTGGCAGATTTAAGTACTCAACTTAATTCAGAATTGAAAGCCCGTGATGTACATTTATCTGAATTTGAAATTGAAAAACAACAAAAGATCTCTGAAATCAATACTTTTAAAGAACAAATTGAGGAATCATATTCTCAAATAAAGACAATAATCAAAACAAAGCAAAACAATTGTTTGCAAGAAGCAAAGGATCTCATAAGTTGGTCTTTAAACGACAATCAAGCTGAAATTTTTTCAAGACCTATTCAGTGGATTTATATGCCGTTATATGCGATGTTTATAGAAGATAATGATACAATGGAAGAAAAATTGAGTATAGTTTTTCCTGGAAATGTTAATCAAAACCCCAATAACATTTATGAAGAAATTTCTGAGGAAATTGTAATGCTAAAAAATCAGATTTACGAAAAGATTGAAGATGATATGGCTCTCAGATCTAATTTCGAATACTCAAGCGAAAATAAAAATATACTTGAGGATAAAAATCTTGATAAGAAGATACAACAAGGAATCTCTATTCTAAGGAATAAGAATATAATAGACGATGATATCGAGCGAGTTATTCGTAGCAATTTAAGTAATTTGTAAAAGGATTCTAAAATGGTTAAAATTAAACCTGAATTGAAAAATAAGTTAGATCTTAAGAAAACTACCTTAAGACGTCTTTTTTTACATTTAGAAAAAGAAAAAGCTAACGAAGTTGCATCCAACCTTGAAGAGAGACTTCAGGGCATGGTATATATTCAAATGAGGTTACCTATAGAAAAAATAACTAAACAATACGAAGATAATGTTAAAAAGAAGATAGAAGCTAATATATATCAAGCCAAAATCAGAGAAGCAAGCTTAAAAGATTTAGAGATAGTCACAAATATTTATAACAAATCATGGCTTACATCTAGAACGCCCTTTCGACCTATAGAGAAAGAGACATTGAAAACAATATTTCAACATAAGGAC
>JAGXNU010000016.1 GCA_019894815.1 Promethearchaeota archaeon | reverse complement strand
AAGAAATAATCATCTAAAAATACAACGATTCCTATATGATTTAGTCCTGGATCAATTGAAAATATTAAATTATCATAATCTTGATATCCTAACCTAAAAACTGCTAAAACCTTTAAAATATATTGATTAATGTCATCACCATCGATAAATTCCAAAAGATTAGTGTCTTTGTTGACTATTTCAATTTGACTTGATTCTTTAGCAGTTGTCAGTATAACTGAAGGGATGTTAGGGATTTTGTCCCAAAAAGTTAAAATTCTAAATTGAACTCTTTTATCCTTTAGACCATTATTTATCTTATAGAAAAAATTTAAGTTCTCTGTTAATATATAAATAGTTTTGAATCTCAAATTAATTATATAAATAACGTTTATAAATTAAAAATTTCCAATTATGAAATTTCCACTAGACCAATTCAACAAAGGAATAGATTCTGAAGAAATTGTGTCAATTTGGGGTGAGATGGGAGTAGGAAAAACTACCCTTGCTCTTCAAATCGCGTTGAATAACATTCAAGGTGGTGATAGTGTTTATTATTTTTATAGTAAACCAAGATTACCTTTTGAAAAGATTGAATCACTCCTTCCTACAACGGATCCTAATTCACTAAAGAAACTAAAAACTATACTCATAAAAAATTTTAATGATTTATACCGAATTGTATTAGATTTAGAGATAAATATCCTAAAATATAAAAAAGAAAAACAGGATTATCCAAAACTAATAATTATCGATTCTCTAACTGATCTTTATAGATTAGATTTATATAAGGATAAAAAAGAAAAAAATTTAATCTTGAATTATAAATTGAATCATCTATTGGGTACTTTAGCCCATATTCATAATAAATTTTCAGTAGATATTTTGGTCGTCAATGAAATAAGCTATCTTCGTTTAGAAGATCATTCTCATGAAATTCAAAGTGGTGGAAAAGTAATGAGATACTGGTTTCCATTTTCTATTAAAATCGCTCGAAGTGAGATTATGAATAAACGTAGACTTTATCTTTATAAAAACTCCCAAATTCAATTCGAGCGATTAGCAACATTATCCGAAAAAGGTTTTCTTACAATGTAAATTGGTACAATATTGATTTTGCTAATATACTGAAATTTTAAATTTTTATTCTGATAGATCCTTCAATGACAGATTTTAAAAAATGAAGCAAGACATATTTTTAATCAATCATTCTTCTCAAATGAGAAACAAAATATTGGTTAAATTATGAGTAATAAAACTGAAAAATTAAAACTTTCAAAGTGGTTAGATAAGAATATACCTGCATATTTTCCAAATAAAGGAATGTTAATAGAAATAATAGAAAATATTGCTGAAGCAACCATACCAATTAGAGGATTATTAGAAAGAGGAATAACATCCCGTGAAATTTCACATAGAATGAATATTAAGAAACCTATAAATAACAGTATCAATCTTTATGACGAGGAACAAATACATGAAGATGTATTAACCCACGGGATAATAATTCAAGCACTTAATGAAAGAGATGTAAAGTATTCATTTGTTGCTTCTGAAGAGGCGGAACCAATTCTGAGTGATGGTACATTTGGGATAACTATAGATCCTGTTGATGGCTCTTCCAATGTTGCAGTAAATAGAACAGTTGGTACTATAGTTGGGATTTATAACCAACAAGGTAATATCGTCTGCGCCTTTTATGCATTATATGGGATATTTACCAATCTTGTGATCGCAATAAATGGAATTGTAGCAGAATTCATTCTAGATACATCTCCTTATAGCATGACATTTTATCACTATGTATTTCAAGAAATTAAGCAAATGCCAAATAAAATTGGCAAAGGAGGAATTAGATGTCTTGGAGGTGATCCTAATATGTGGTCTGCTAAGTGTAAGAATTATGAAAATAAGCTAATTGAACATAAATTAAAGGATCGTTATAGTGGAAGTTTTGTTGGTGATTTTCATGCTATTCTTAAGTTTGGAGGTTTATATGGTTACTTTCCTTCCCCAAAACCAAAAATTAGGCTTTATTATGAATGGTTTCCATTAGCTTTTATAGTAAAGACCTTAGGTGGTAATTTTGTTGCGATTGGTGATGATAAAGATGCAGATAAAATCATATTGATGGAAGAAATTGAACCACTTCAAAGGAAGAATGTAAAAGAGATTCACACTAAAGTGTGTGGAGGGATACTAGGGAGTGAAAAAATAATTGATCTTTTCTTAACTCAATAACTCAATAGTGTACGTAATAACAATGAGAAATTCGAATAATCTTTTTGATCAAAATCCTGATAAACTGATGATGAAAAAAACCGAAGGCAACGTCCAATTTTATATTTATAAGGATGATGAAAATGTCATCCCTTCAAAGGCTATGAACGTTTTTTACAATGATAAAATGGTATTAAATAGGGACATCTCGTCTTTGGCTGTACTCGCTTATGATAAGTTGTTCAATAAAGATAAACTAAGAATAGTAGATTGCATGTCTGCTTCTGGGATTGGAGCATTAAGAATTTTAAAAGAATGTGACAATATTGAAAAAATTGTTATTAATGATATTAACCCCTTGGCAGTAGCTCTCATAAAGGATAACCTGAAATTAAATGAACTTGAATCTCAGAAGATTATCGTTACTCAAAAAGATGCAAATCAATTACTCTTAGAATTAGCAAGTGATAATCCAAATGTAATTAATATTGATCCCTTTGGAACACCTAACTTATATATTGATGCTGCTTTTAAAGCCATTCAGAAAAAATGCGGACTGATATGTGTCACCGCCACTGATACAGCGGTTTTATTTGGAATCAGACCTCATGTATGTATTAGAAAGTACATGTCAAAACCCCTTCATGTGGAATATACAAAGGAGATTGGGGCGAGGATCTTATTATATTTCATCTCACGAGTTGCAAACATCAATAAATTAGGAATAATTCCACTATTAACATTCTATTCTAATCATTTTGTTAGAATTTTTGCATTAACATTTAAAAGCAAAGAAAAAATAACAAATTCATTTTCGAACTACGGTTACATCATACATTGTAGAGAATGTGGATTCCGAACAAGACAATCTATTAGTCCGATTGAAACAATAGATAAATGTCCTTCGTGCGAAAATAAGAATAGTTTCTCGTATGCAGGACCTCTTTGGGTCGGTACAATTCATGATTCTACTTTTCTTCGTCAAATAATAACAGAAAATGATGTAAAAAATTATAAATGTAAAAAAAAAATTGATAAATTAATTAACTTTGCAATACAAGAAAATACAATGCCTCTCTCATATTATAATTTACATAAGCTTTGTAGAGTCTTAAAATGTTCATCTGTTCCAAAAATTGAACAAGTAATTCAAACAATTAAGGAGTTTGAACATGAAGCAACTCGAACACATTTTGATCCCCTATCAATTAAAACTGATCTCAATATTGAGAACTTGAAGAAAATTATATTAAAAATAACATAAATGTTTAAATTATGTCAAAAAGAACAGAAGAACATAAACGAGATTCACAATATCAACAAGCAAAAAAACAAGGTTATAGAGCTCGCTCTGCTTTTAAATTATTTGAAATCCAGAAAAGATTTAACATCTTTAAACGAACCTATTATATTTTAGACTTAGGGTGCGCCCCTGGGTCTTGGTTACAAGTATCTAAAAAATTCGCAATAGAAAATATAGATAGATACAAAGATGGATTTTACCATAGAGATCATTTTAAGATTCTTGGAGTCGATATCAAAAAAATTAGTGCTATAGATGATATTCATTTTATCAAGATGGATTTTTCACAACCTGAATTTTTCGATCATGTAAAATCATTTTTTCAAGGACCTAAGATCGATTTAATAATATCTGATGCAAGTATTAATAAATCCGGTAACAAATTTAGTGATCAAGTCAAACAAGTTAAACTCTGTAATTCAGCTCTCGTATTCGTAGATTTATTGAAATACAAGGGAAATTTCGTTATTAAAATTTTCGAAGGAGAAGATTATAAAAATTTCTTAAATCAACTGAAAAAAAAATTCCAAATTGTTAAAGCATTTAAACCTCAGACATCTTACAAAGTAAGTAATGAGGTCTACCTAATTGGATTAAGGAAAAAGTGATTAGGGGGCACTACCATCTTGTAGTTCATCCATTTTAAATTTGTAAACATGACCTGATATAGAAGTATATATCCACTCCGTGAGCCAAGGACATCTAGTTGGATTAAATTGATCTAAATTTGTATCATTACATTTACCTGAAAAAGGACAAATTAGGCAAGGTTGGAATGAGAAAAAATCTAAAATGAAATCTTTTTTACTTGCATCAATTTTTTTCTCTTCAACTTTTACACCAAGGCCCTCTATTATTGATAGACTTTTTGTCCATGATGCTTCTATCATTTCTCGTTTGGTATTAATTTTAGATTGGAGAATTAAGAGTTCTAATATATCATCAAGGTCATTACGTGTCATATCTGTTAATTCTATTAATTCTTCAAAGTACATGTGTTTTTTCTTCTGAATTATATCTAATACAATTCTTTCATCCTTTTTCAGATGACGAGTTGAATCTTTCTTCTTTTCTTCAATTCGTTCTATTCTTCGCTCTAATTGGGATTTATCAGGTTCTTCTGGACCTTCTACTCTTTCTTTTACTTTACATTTATGACGATTAAGGTAAGCAAAAGAATTTCCGCAATAAGGACATACTTCCTTTTTCTTTTTTGCCATTGTTTTAATTTGAAAGAGTTTTTTGTTAAAAACTTAAGAAAAATATATTGAATTGTATGATTCCTTTAAAAATAATTTTTCGATTTTTCTGATTTCTCAAAAATAATTTATTAGATTTTATACTTATTATGTAATTATATTAAAGTGAATTATAAAAAAAAAAACATAAAAATGTTTTCTTCAAGAATTATTGATTTAGTAAGTAAGTTAAAAGGAATTCAAAATCGTGATAGAGTTCTTCTTCCCACGGGTTCTACTCATTTCAACACAATCTTGAAAGGAGGATTCCATCCTGGTATGTATTTGATCTTTGGAGCAAATAGAACGGGAAAGACGCAAATTTGTCATCAAATGTGCTTACAAGCTTATATTGCCTCTTCAAGTTCTATCTATATTGATTCTGAGAATACATTTCGCCCAGAAAGAATTAAAGAATTATGTACCGCTCAAGGAGTGGATGAAGAACAAGCCATGAAAAGTATATTAGTCGCTAAAGTCTTGAGTAATTCAACATTATTATTGAAATTAAATGAAGTAGATAAGAAACTAGAAACATCTAACACTAAACTTCTGATAATTGATTCTATAAATAATCACTTCAGAGCTGATCAAGGAGCAATTAATATTTCTCACTATGAATTAAAAAAAAACTTTCTTAAAATCCTTCAAAAATTAAGTGATATTACACAAAAACATAATGTAGTATTATTAGCTACCGCACAAATTTCTCCAAATTTCATTGAAAAACCAATTATTAAAGAGATTCCAGTAGGTCTGCAATATTTAAACCACTTCTTTTCGGAGTTTTTGTATTTAATTCGAAATTCTGATAAAAATTATGTTCATATAATTAACTCAAAATCCCTGCCCGAAAATAAACTTCCTTACATAATCACTTCAAGGGGAATTGAGGATTATGTAAAATAATAATCTTGGATACTCTCCAATGGAATATTTCGAAAAAAGTTGGATCTAGTGCTACTATTTATCAAAATAATTTCATTCTCAATTTTTTTAGAGATCCACTTCAAGAGATCAAATGCGTATTTTAATTTCTTTATTTTGGTACTACTTCCTACAATATTACCTTGAAAGTGAGGTTTACTATATTTCCCAACAATACTTTCAAAATCCATGCCAATTAAATAAAGTTTTTGGGTAGGGGATAGCAAAGATCTCAAAAAAAATAAAATTCTATCACCATCTGTAAAACCTCCTGGATTTAATAGGAGATCATTAGGTTTTACCTGCGTTGTTCCTATTAAATTATTAAATTTTATTATCTCCTCTTTAAATGAACGAAGATTATTAATGTTATCTCCATGAGCATGAACTATCATGAAAGAAGGATAATCAAATTCATTTTTTGTAATTCCGTCTAAATCAGTGAATATTCCATCAATAGGAATTTGCTTTATTTTTAAATATCTTGATGCTCCATCAGCAGCTAGATTTAAACTTCGATTAAATAAAGTTCTCCCTTTTATGTCAATTATGTGCTTGATTGTATCCTCAAGCGATGGACCGCTTCCAAAAATAAATATGTTTTTCTTTTTTTTTACTACATTACAAAAAGCTAGAAGAACTCCAACAAAATCCCAATCATTTGATTTCATCTTAATAATGTTAGATAAGATGTCTTTTGCTTCATTATCTTTCTCATAATCAAATTTAAAATCCTTAATGATTTTATTATACCAGTCTTTAAACTCTAGATAATAATTTATCTGTTTTCTAAGCTCTAACAACATTTCTTTATTTTTATTTGGTAAAATCAAATTTATAATAAAAATTTAAATCTATTATATAATTAATTTTATCATATTCAATAATAATAATTTATTACAATAAAATAGGAGTTTGATAATTTATGGCAATTTGGTATAACAAAACCCATCAATGGTATAATGATGGAACGGGTGAAGTTGGTCTTACCCCTTTTGCTGCTGAACAATTAGGTGAAATTTCATTTGTTGATGTAGACGCACTTGAAGGTTCGACGGTTGAACAAGTTAAGTTCGATGGAAATGAACCAACAAGCGATCCATTAGATTGTACTGTGGAATCAAGTAAAGCCGTTGGGGATGTTTATAGCCCCGTTTCTGGAGCAGTTACTGCAGTAAATTCTGATTTAATGGATGAACCAGAAAAAATCAATGAAGAGCCTTTCTCAGCATGGTTATTCAAGGTTGATGCTTCTAATTTTGAAGCTGAAAAGGCTAATTTATTAGACGAAGCTGCATATAATGAATATACAGCATCTCTTTAGTAAGTTTAAAAGAAATTAATAGCTAATACTTTAATTTTCTCTTTTTTTTTATTTTGGATTAAAATCCCTAATTCATTGAAGAACAACCAAATAAAACCACGATAATGAACAACTCTTTAAATGCCTCCAAAAAGTTTTTGCCGTAATTTTAAGGCAATCATTGCTTGTAAAGCAGTATAAGAGATTAATATTAAAATTACCCCTATAGAAAGAATCCTAACAGCAATCTTTTTATTATATACGTGTTTGGAGGCTTGATATAAGAAGATAAAACCCAAAGAACATAGAAAAATGAATACAGAAGCAACGATTGATTCTACTATGAAAGCGTCATGAATAGATTCGTATAGAAATACGGGATTACCTGCGGAATTGCTTCCCATTGCTGGAGGTTCAGTATATATAAGATATACAATTCCTGTTTGAAGTAGAAATAAAATTATGTATATTGATATGACTCCTATTGATTTTCCCGGTAATGGCATATCCATTTTTGGAAGTGCCATATCAGGGAATCTTATTTTAGGTTTTCTTAAAGCCCTTCCGAAAATCCAAGGCGTTTTACTCTTTACTCGTTCAAAAACCGTTTCTGATCCACTAACGTCTTCCTTTTTTGTTTTAACTTGCCCGCGTACTTGTTTTTCCATGGTTTTATTTTAAATGTAATTACCTTCTAATTTATAAAATTTGATTAGATTAAAATATTTTTTTAAAAGAAATTAAAAATCAAGATATTCATTGCAAATTCTTTATTAAAGTTATTAAAAATTTCCATATTTTCTTACTAGATCCAATTTTCAATCGTTCGTCTGGAGAATGTCCTCCTTTTATGTCAGGTCCGATTGAAATCATTTGCATGTTAGGGTAATATTTCGAGAAATAAGCACATTCCAAACCAGCATGAATAGCTTTAATATTTACTTCTTGATTAAATAATTCTTTATATATCTCTCTTGCTTTAGAGGTTAGTAATGAACTAAAATCTGGATCCCAGCTCGGATAATCAGTTATAATTGTTAAATCCATATCAAAATTAAAAGCATTAAATAAAGTGATTATGTTCTCATAAATCACCTCCTTCCCATATTCATTCAAACTTCGAGTACTTATTTTAATTTTAATTGAATTTGGTTTTGTTTTAATAACGGCGAAGTTATCAGAAGTATGTACTAACTTTGGATTTTTTGGATGCATGGATAAAGGACCATTTGGCATTAAGTAGAATAGATCCAGCAATTTATCTTTTAAATCATTCGCAATAATAAGGTGGTTTAAATTCTCTTGATATTCCTCACAATTAATTATTAAATTTGATTCAATCCCCTCAAATAAGGATTTTATAAAAGGTTTGTAGAATTCAATTTTTTCCTTAATATTCTTAGATTCTTCTTTTTTAACGTAAAAAATCGCATGTGCCTCTCGAGTAATCGCATTTGTTAAATTTCCTCCATTTATAGCGCATAAATAAATTGTGAATTCTTTATTTAGCTTCCACATTATCTCTGCGAGAATTTTATTAGCATTACCTCTATTTTTAATAATATCTGTTCCAGAATGCCCTCCCATTAAACCCATTACATCTAATTTTAATGGTGTAATTTGGTCTTTCATTTTCTCAATCGATACACGTTCATCTTTGATTTCAACCTTGAAGACTCGTCCTCCAGCACAACCAATGGTAAATTCGTCATCTTCCTCAGAATCAAGATTTATTAAATATTCACCCTTGACGAGATCCCGATCAATTTTTGAAGCCCCTGAAAGCCCTCTTTCTTCATCAACAGTAAATAACAAATCCAAGTGTAATGGTCCAAGATTTAATTCACCACTATATATTTTTTTCATTATTGCTAATTGATATGCCATACCAACGGCGTTATCTGCTCCAAGTGTAGTGCCTTCTGCGGTTAACCATTTTTCATCATCAATATCAATTATATTTAATCTTAATGGATCTTTTGAGAAATCATGATCTATCTCTTCGTTTTTTTCGCAAACCATATCCATGTGGCTTTGCAATACTATTCTTAATGGTTCACTCTCCGTATTTGTTTGAGGGGGAACTCTTACCACAATATTTCCAATTTGATCTGTTTGATGTTCAAATTTTAACTTTAAAGCCTCATCTTCAATAAAAGCTCTGATCAGCTCTTCTTTTCTGGAACACCGAGGTATTTTGGAAATTTGAAATAAATAATCCCAAAATTCTTGGGGTTCACCTAAACTCTTTAAATTCTCCATTCTAATCGCATCCATGAAAATATAAATATGAATTATGTTTTATTACTTATAAAAATAGCATCAAATTACTAAAATTTCAAATTTAAGCGATTTTAAAATGAGTAGCTGGAAAGATTTATATTCTGAAGTTAAAAAACGCAAGATGGAAGCACTCGACAAAAAAGAAGTAGTCAATGCGGTTGAAAAACATGGAAAAATTCTTGCGGTTAAAGGTCGATATGAAAAACCAGAGAAGGTTGTGGATCACATGTATGCTGCCAAACATGAGACCATTAAACCACGTGACATCCTGAAATATAACATAAATGACTATGATGTCGTACTTATTGGGTGTCCTGGAGATGAGATTCCTCATTCTGCATTTCCAAAGATAAGCGAATACGTGAATTTGCATGGAGGGTGGATAATGACAACTGATTGGGCGATAAAACATATTATTGAAGTAATTTTTCCTGGATTCATTAGATGGAATGGCGATAAAACAGCTGATGCTGTGGTAAGTTGTCAAATTCTAGAACCTAATCACCCTTTTCTTGAAGGTGTCTTGACAGAAATTCAACAAGATAAATGGCATGCAAAAACAACAACAACAACAAAGAAATCCGAGTTTCGGTGGTGGTTAGAAAACCGCAGTTTTCCAATTCAAGTTCTGAACCCAACCGCAGTCAAGGTTCTAATTGATTCTTGGGAAATAAAAAAGAAATGGGGAGAATCTCCTGTTTTATGTTATTTTGATTATGGAAAAACTGGCGGTCGTATTATTCATTTAATTTCTCACACGCATTTGCAAAAAGGAGGTCAAAAAGGGAAGTACGCCTCAGCTTTAATAATGACAAACATCCTTGATGAAAAAGTCTCCAGAAAAATGGGTTTATCAAAGAAACCTGCGCCAGGCTATGTCTCAAATTGGGAAGAAACACCATCTCAATCATATGCCGATCCAAACACGCCATGGCAATCTCAAGATGACCAAAGCCAATTTGTAACTCCTTCTATTTCAGAATCTGGATTAACTGGCACAGCTCAAATTATTGAAGTGGATGTAAATAGTACTAACTTTTCATATGCTAGCAAATGTACTTATTGTAGTTATGATTTTGCGGATTATTCAGGGAAAATATATAAATGTAAAGCTTGCGGAACGCATTATCATGAAAATTGCTTAAATATCCAAATTAATGAGGGTATATGCAAGAATTGTGGAAAAATACTTCTTTGGTAGAAACATTCACAGTCTGAAAATTTTATTAATAATATCGGAATATATCTCCAAGAAATATCTGATAATATACAATTATTCGTGAAAGATGGGTTTCACGAAAACTATTTTAGCTTAAATGATTGAGCTTCAATGGAATTAAATAAGTAAAAAAAAAAAGAAAAAAATTCAAGTTAAAGAGAAATAAAGAAATATTGAGATTTATTCTTCAATGATTTCTATGACTTCTTCAGGACATTGTGTTTCGCAAGCTCTGCAACCGACACAATCATCTCTATTGTCTTCGATTACGTTTACCTTTCCGCCTTCTGGTTCGCCAAAACATTCACTTGGACAGACCTCATAGCAAGTGCCACAACCAGTGCAACCATCTAAATTTAGCTTAATTTGAAAGCTCATTTTTGATTCCTTTTCAATTTTTTTTTCGGAATTAAGTAATTATAATTAAATAATTATCTATGTAAATGAGAATTATTTAAAAAATTTAAATTTCTTTCTTATTTTGATTTGAATTAATCGATGTTTTACTTACTAAGAATTGATCTTTTTAACGAAAAATGATAAGAAAAAAAAGTAAATTATTTATTTTTGTGCTTTAAATAAAACAAAATCGTATTTATAAGTCCAGCGACAATTGGTCCGTAGAAACCAATGTCTACACCCCAATAGTATGCATCGTATGTCACTCCAAATGAGATAAGTCCAATTAATGAAAAACCAAAAACCATAAGTGCGGATAACAGACCGAATTGGGTCATATCTCTTGAAATGAATTTATTAGGTAGCAACTCATTCACAGCGATTATTATTTGAAGTATTAATAGAATTAATATAAAAATCTGTGAAGTATAATCGCCTATCGTGCTATATTCACAGCTTAAACAAGAATATCTATAAGTCCCCCCTCCTATATCAAGATACCCAAAAGGACCAATGAGTAGCATTACTAAAGCGATGATGCTAAGAATTAACACCAAACCTGAAAACATATCAACATTTCTTTCTGCTGATGACATTGTTATCACTATCTTTTTTGAATTTTGTTAGGTTTTAAAAGTAAATAAATTGTCTTCTTTTTAATTATTAAGGTAAATAGGATTCATAAAAATATTTTTGATTTATTTTGAGAATTCAAAAGATTTGGGATTATAAATGTGATGAGCAATTTTTAGGATTAGAATTGGGAGATTTGACCAACAATAATAAACAAGAAATAATAGCGTTTAGCAAATCAGGTAAAATCTACATCTTCTCTTTAGATGGTAGATTATTGTTTGAAGACGAAATATCTGAAAATACTCCTATTTGGAATCTAAAAATTGATCGGATAGATGATGGAAATAAATTAATCATTGGGGGATTGGATGGAATATTAAGAATTTTTGATATTGATCCCTCATTAACTTTAAATCCTTTTTGGGCCCATCAATTTGGAGCCTCCATTAGTGGTGTATTATTAAATGATATTAATGGAGATGGAATAAAGGAAATTATTGCTTATTCATTAGATAAAAGTTTGAGAGTATTATCTCCCCTTGATGGATCATTGATTTGGGGTCAATTATTTGAGGATGGGATTAGTGATGCTATTTTTATCAAAGATAATGATAATTCAGATAATAATATAATAGTTGCTACGGGTAACGACGGAACAATTCGATCCTTTAATTGCGTAAACGGAAATCTTCTTGAATTTATGAAATTTACTGATAAGGTGAGAGTTCTCACGTTATTTAATCAATCAGATAAACAAGTAATAGTCTGTGGCGGAGATGATAAAAACGCACATTTTCTTGATAGGAATTTGAAATTCGAAATTGATACTTTGAAATTTAATGATTTTGTATGGAAATTGATACCACTAAAGTATATGAATAATAATTTTTTACTAATTTCAACATATTCATTCGATTTTCTTGATGACTCGATCTCTATTAATAATCAACAGTTTTCTTCAAAACTTACATGTCTCGATATAAACTTGGATGTTAAATGGGAATTAACTAATACCAATATCGAAGTCATAGCTCCACACTTGTCTGAGCCCATAAATTTCATCATTGCTGGTACGACAAGAGGAGAGATTTTCATTTTAGACAGCGCTAACGGTAAAATCTTGACTACTCTTAATACTTTTTCATGTGTTAATGACATAAAAATTGATTCCTTCTCAAAGTTTTTCGTATCATGTCATGATGATGGATCAATAAACGCGTATTTTATTGATGATCTTTAATTATTTCATGCAATTACTTTAATTGATTAATTGAAGAAGAATCATGTGTCGAATGTTCATCCAGTGTGCGAAACAACCATTTAACATTAGTATAGACTTCCTAAAAAAATTCGTATCCTCTTGTCATTGGCAATACTTGAGGAAGTATAACTTATTTGGACACCATAACCTCGGTTGGGGATTTGCTTATATTTCGCAAGATGAGGAAAGATTAATAATTAAAAGAGATATTACTCCTATATATCAAGCAAATTGGAAGGGTTTGAATCAAATAAAAACCCGTTTTCTCTTGGTCCATGCTCGAAAGGCTTATCCTTGGAATAAGAGTTTCAAGAACCTCCATCCAATTAATATTGGTGAAAATTACCATATTGTTCATAATGGAGTAATCAAGACTGATTCTTTTCTTCAATTAAATGATACGAGATTAGAAAAAATCCGGAACGAAACGACGTTAGATACTCGTCGTTATTTGTGCTCTATTATTGATAAATTGAAAAATGGAACAGATCTCAAGAAATCTCTTGAAGAGATATTTAAAACCATTGAAATTGGTGCTGGAGCAAATGCATTCTTATTTAATTCTAAAGAATGTAATGTCATAACCCATCACAATAATAATTTTAATGGGCGTCATCATACCTTATTTATTAAGAAATCAATGAATAACATTAATGTATGCACTACTCCAATTATAAATGATGCATTAGAAATACCCAATAACTCTCTTATTCAAATAGATTTAGAGAACTTCGCAATGAAATTTAACCAATTAGATATTTAAATAATATAAAAATAAAGCGGTATAAATATCTAAATTTGGAGATACATCTATTGGAATATCCTTCTATTGACAAAAAATGAAATCAATCTCTTGGTTTTTAGTAATATCTTATTTTGATCAAGTAATAGGTCCTTCAATACTCTATTGTAATAAAGAACTTAATGAAGTTCAGCATATCGAATTAGATAAACTCCTAGATTTTAATTCCCGGGAAAATTGCATCATATTAGCTAATGACAAATATCAAACGATTAATTTTAGCTTTTTAATCAAATCAGAAGATTCCAGGGGAGGTTTTGAACAAGTACTCCTCTCTTACATTATTAAGGAGGATGATATTAAAAGCGAATATCTTGATATCTTTAAATTTCTAAGGTCAAAACAACCGATCCTCCAAAATCTAGCTAATGAACTAAAAAAATTGAGATGGTTGCCAAAACTATTATCGATAAAAAATAAACCAACAGCAACAACTATTTTAAAGATGGCATCACAGAAAGATCAGTATGACTTTCTGGGGCTATATAATAAGTATTGCAACTTATTGTTTCCAGAAGTTTCTCGATTTGAAAATGAAGAATGGCAAGGGATATTGATAGAATGTCCCTTTTGCAATAAGCAAAGGAAAATTAAAATCCCTCTAAGCAAAATCAATAAGAGTCCTGAATTGACAACTATATTAATACCAAAGTTTAAATTGTGTGAACACTCATTTCTATTTTTAGTTGATAATGCATTAACTCCCAAAAAGTATGAATATATCGATATAATCGTTTCTGATATTGAAACAGAAAATTTAGATATACAAGAGATTGATTTACTGCTAGCTGAAAATATTCATGAATATATAAAAAAGATAGGAATAAATAAACCATTAATTCCAAGAAGGATAATTAAATATCTTTATAATGTTTTAAATCTAAAAGTTAACAAGAGTTATCTGTATTATTTATGTGAGATTGTAAAAGAATATTTTAAAATAGAGATCATTTGGACAAAAACACAAGTCTTAGATGATCTAGAAGAATTATGGGGATATTAAAAAGAATCAAATCACAATATTTTTCTTTTCTTGTTCGAGAATAGGCGGATTTAGTAAAGTGTTATTTTCTAAAATCAATTTTAACATCGTTCGAAACGAGGGAACAACACCTTCTCCATCAGTTGCTACAGATTCCGTGATTTCCAAGTTATAATACTTAGAAGCATTTATTGCAGCTAAGAAACTATTCTTTTCTATTTTTGGAGATAAATCTTGTTTATTAAAAACAATTACTTTAGGAATGAAAAGAAAATCTTTACCCAAGTAATGCTCTAATTCTCTCCAAGAAACAACATTACGCATGAACGCATCTTTCACAGAATCAACAATAAAAATAATTCCATCAAGATTCCTTATCGTATCAGGTCTTGTAATAGCGTAAAAATCCTGTCCTGTTGTAGAATAAACATGAGTTTTTAGAGAGTACCTGCGATTTTTGAAAAATAACAATAAATAATCAAAATACAATGTTCTACCTGAAGTAGTCTCGATACTTAGAAATTCATTCATGACTTTTTCCCTATAATACTCTGATAGGAATTTCATCGTTGTAGTTTTACCTGACAATGCTGGACCGGCATACACGATTTTACTATGAATAGTTGCCTCAACGTTATTAATAATCATCATATGTATTTCTTCATCTGAGTATAAAAACTCAAATTTTTATCAACAATCGTCGAAATTCTCTGTGAAGATGAAATTTGTGTCTTACAACTAAAAACATTATTTGTAATTATTAAAAAAGGAGAAAAAAAATAAATTGATTATAGATTCTCTATTCGCTTGATTCAGCAGCTAATTCCTCTTCTAATTCTTCTAGAGGAACTGGTGCAGGGGTTGTCAACATGCTATATCCAATCCAAATTGCGATTACAGCGATTAAGATGACAATAATCCATAATGGTAAAACTACGAAAAGTCTCCAATCAAGCCAATCAATACCAAATATTTCGAAAGCAAAATCCCAATTTGGATCACCACCAATGGTATTAAACCATAAATCGATTACACTTCCCATTGTGTAAATAATCAGGATTAATATTCCGATGAGCATTACTATTGCGCCTATAATTTTGTCCTTGGCCATAATAAACACCTTTGTGAAAGAAATTAATTTTTTTTTTTTAGTTTCTATTTTAAAGCAACAATGCTTAATACTTTTTTTAAAACATTATTAAATTAAAACCATTCGGATTGAATCAAAGAGTTTTATTTGTGATGATTCATAAATAAATATTATACAAGTTGTTTAAATCTATATTAATGTCTCATGAAATACGAAGATAATGGTAATTATGTATTAGTGATTGGATCAAGCAATATCGATCTCAATATCTATTCAAAGAAGCTTCCAACACATGGAGAAACAGTTACTGGTGGAAAATTTCGACAAAGTTTAGGAGGAAAAGGAGCAAACCAATCAGTAGCATCTATTCGATCTGGGTCAAAAACGGTATTTATTGCGAAAGTTGGGACTGATATATATGGGAAACAAATGGAATCTCAATTAGCAAAGGAAGGAATCATCATCGATTACATGATTCGTGATAAATCTGAATCTAGTGGAATTGCTTTTATCATGGTTGATGAAAAGGGAGAAAATATGATAAGTGTTGCTCCTGGAGCAAACGCTAGACTAACTCCTCATGACATTAGGAATAGTTCAGAACTTATTAAAAATGCGGCTTCAATTGTTGTCCAAATGGAGATTCCTATAGATACAATAAAAGAAATCTTCGATATTGCTTCGCAAGGAGATGGAATTAAAATTTTGAATCCTGCTCCATTAAAATATCTATCACCTAACATTTTAAAGAATATTGATATTATAGTTCCTAATGAAGGAGAATTATACGGATTACATTCTTCATTAAATTTAGGCGATTTACCCTTAAATTTAAACGAAAAGCTTATGCAAGCTTCTCGAGACATTGCGAAAACGGGAATTAATATTATCATCACTACCTTAGGTTCAAAGGGATCAATTATATTTCAAGCAGACACAGACACTTTTATACATGTCCCTACTATTGACGTAAATGCAATTGATACCGTAGGAGCGGGTGATTGTTTTATTGGAGTGTTAGCGAGCATGTTGAATCAAGGAGAAGACATAGTAAATGCCGTTAAATATGCTTCTGCAGCGGCTTCGATTGCTGTCACAAGGGAAGGCGCTCAAGAATCCATACCATATAAAGAAGAAATCAATGTAAAATATAAAAAATTAGAAATTTTAGGGCACAAAGGTGAACCATGAATGTTCTCACAATATTTAAAACCACAAAGAGGAACTCAATTAAGAAAGACTGACTCAGCTGAACTTATTATCAATATCGAACCTTTTTATAATGATAGTCTTTTTCTGATTAATAGATATGATTTTGTTACTGAAAATGTATCACAGACAGAGTTAATTATAAAACCAAATTCCTATTTCATGATAATTAATAATTGTAATGAAGAAATTAATGTAAGGTATGGCACGGACATTTCTCATCTTGAAGTTATTTATGATCCATATAAATATGAAAATTTAAAAAAAGTTAAAATCGATCCTGACAAATTCGTTAAAACACATTTGGTTCCTGACGGATATACTGAAATCCTTTCAAAATGGTATAGTATTAAGTTTTCATATCCCGACCAGAACCTAATCTATATCAAACCCGAAATGGGTATATCAATTCAATTACATGAAGAACGCAGTGAAAATTGGGAAATTATAAAAGGGCAACCAATCATAATTAATGGAAACAAGGTTCATTATCATGTTAAAAGTGGTTCCTGTTTTTCAAACCCCAAAAATTCTTATCACGCTGTGATTAACCCAAATAAGAAAAAGGATGATTTTGTAGTGTTAAAAGAGAAATGGGCAGGAAATTTCGATGAAGATGATATCATTCGTGTTTTCAATCCCAATCAGTACTATTCATAATAACTATTCAAAAATAAAAAAAGTATAAAATTAGCTATTTAGTGAATCGATAAAATTCAATAATTGAAGATTTGATAGGATCACATCGATTTCTTAAATCGATTAAATCAGACTTTTAAAGTTTATGCTTTTTCCTCTCCACGTTTTAATAAAATTAAAATTGAATAAACAACTAAAAAGCTTACGCGTTGTAAATATTATCAAAAAATTTTTCAAAAATTACCGAATGGAACAAATAGATTGATGGAATTATGACTCCGAATGAAGACCCGATTGAAGAAGAACCAAAAGAATTGGAAGAAGAGAGTTTAGAAGAAGAAACTGATGGTTCCGCTGAAGAAGATGAGAGTGGAGACGAGTTGGATACTCAAAAAGAATTAGACAGATTACGATTTCATTTTCGTGGACATACTCTCGAAGAACTAAAGAAAATGAATATGGACGAGTTTATCCAATTATTACCCGCAAGAGCTCGCCGAAGTCTAAAAAGAGGGTTACCGCCAAGACAAAAGAAATTGCTTGAACGTCTTAGAAGGGCTTACAGAGCAAAGAAAAGAGGAAAAGATCTTCTAACTAGAACCCATATAAGAGATATGATCATTTTCCCTGAAATGGTTGGTTTAAAAATCGGAGTGTATAATGGTAAACAGTTTGAAGTTGTGGAAGTTAAACCAGAAATGATAGGTCATTATTTGGGAGAGTTTTCTTTGACTCGCAGATATGTACAACATGGTTCACCGGGTATTGGAGCTACCCGATCAAGTAAATATGTTCCGTTAAAATAATCATAATAATTTAGGAGATGAAAAAGTATGCCACACTGGGGTTATTCATTCGCAGAACAAAAATATGATTCAGAAAGAATAGCGAAAGCATCTGGACGAGATCTGAGAATTAAACCAAAAAATGCTCGAGAAGTATGTGCTGTAATCAAAGGTATGAAAGTAGAAAAAGCAAAGAGATTTTTAGAAAAAGTAATACAGCTAAAACAATCAGTACCTTATAGAAGACATAAGAAGAAACAAGCTCATCGACACGATTTAAAACAATATAAATGGTATGCTGGACGATACCCCCAGAAAACTGCTGCAAGGATTTATGATATATTAACCGCTGCTGAGTCTAATGCAGAATACAAAGGTTTAGATGTTGATTTATGCCGAATTATTCACGCTGCAACTCATCATGCCAGGATAATAAAACGATTTATTCCCCGAGCACATGGTCGATCATCTCCCAGAGATAAGCATTTAAGTCATGTGGAAATTGTAATTTATGAATTTCCAAGTTAATTAATTCAAAATCAAGATAAAAAGAAAAAGAGATAAAGTAATATGAGCCCATTAGCGAAACACTTCATTGAAAATGGCATTAAACTAATGCAAATAAATGAATACCTCAGTTCAGAGTTAGTAA
>JAGXNU010000169.1 GCA_019894815.1 Promethearchaeota archaeon | reverse complement strand
GAATAAATGTTTATCGAACAGCCGATACCAATGAAACTAGCTTGTTTATTTATCATTTAGCGAAAAAAGCACAAGTTACCTCTAAAGGAGATTTTAAAATTAGATTTG
Organism: Promethearchaeota archaeon; assembly: GCA_019894815.1. GTDB lineage: Archaea > Asgardarchaeota > Lokiarchaeia > Sigyniarchaeales > SOKP01 > SOKP01. Next base: position 4,261 of record JAGXNU010000169.1, on the reverse strand, counting down.
AAAAAAAACCTTTTGAGGATTCTGATTTATTAGAATTCATTATTGCCGGAATTCCCGGTATTAATGCTTTACGAGCGAAAAAACTTTTAATGGAATTTAAATCACTTCAAGAGATCTTTAATGCCGAAATAGATAGTCTTGAAAAAACTGAAAAAATTGGAAAAAAAATTGCTGAAGAAATTTTTAGATTAAGTAGATATGAATATGATAAAGAGTTTTAGGAAATAGAACATTTTTAGATACTTTATGATTATATAAGATTGAAAAAAATATTTAACCATTACAATTTATATAATATTGTAACTGAATTGAATTCTAAATCACAAATAAGAATAATTAATAATAACTGGTGAAGTTAAAATTATAAAATTTAAGGTTATAGTCGCAGGTGCTAAAGATGTGGGTAAAACATCTCTCATAAGGCGCTACGCAACTGGAAAGTTTGACAGATCAACTTTATCGACAATAGGAGTGGATTTCGAAACAAAGAAAGTTGTTGTCGATGATACGGAGATTCTCCTGAACATTTGGGATTTTGCTGGCGAGAAAAAATTTAGACAATTAATTCCTTCCTATGTATCAGGTGCTTCAGGTGCTTTAGTTTTGTATGACCTTACTAACCGAGAGTCTTTAGAAGACCTATATGATTGGATAAAAGTAATCACCTCAGTTCCCAATAGCCCCAAAACTAAGATCCTTATTGAAGCAAAGATTGACTTGGAAGATCAGAGAGAAATAAAACGAGAAGACGCTAAAAAATTCTTTGAAAAGCATAAATTCCAAGGGGAAATTATTGGAGTATCATCTAAAACAGGTGAAAACGTTGAATCGGTATTTGAGGCGCTTGGTAGAGAAATTTTAAAAACTTCTTTGAAAAAATGTGTTAATTGTGGAAAATTTTACCCTCTCGAATTAAAGTTTTGTCAGTATTGCGGGCAGAGAACTCTAGATAAATCTACTTAATCGATATGGAACACGTGAATTCTCCTTCGTCTATATGATGGGCACGGCTTCGCTCTCTTGGTTAAGCCTTCTATATCAATCGTTTCTTTAGATGCCTCATTTTTCGGGGTGTCAATATATACGTTCACCAAACAATCTTCAAACTCTGGGGCTTCAGACAAGACTCGTTGTATTAGATTAACATCCGCAATATCCTCATCTGGAAAAGTGATCTCTAAGCCATATTTTATTGAACTAAAAAAGTCAAATAAAATCTAAGCTACTCTTTATTTGTAAACTATCCCGTGATCTGTTTAATTTAAAGGAATAAAATTTAACGAAACTCGTACTTTTAAAAATTAAAAAAAAATGAAATTTAATTTTAGGATCATCTAAGCAAGTATCTTTTCTTTTTTTGTATTTCAAAAAAATTTAATGTTTTTCACGTAAAACCCTTAGTCGAGCGTTGATGAGTTGAAGGTCTTTATTTAGATCGCTTCCCAAGTAAAGAAATATTGATGCTAATAATGCTCTAAAATCAGATCCATCGAGAAAATCAACAATTTCCACGAAGTAACTTGCTAAAAACACATTAAGTTTCTTTTCGTTTACTTTTTTTAACCCTTGTTCACGTGCCATTTTAATGCACCTTAATCGCATGTCCACCAAGAATGATTCGAGAAGGACGTTTCCAGAGTCCTCAAGCCTTGCGGTAATCCAAGAAGCTTGATGTGTAAGCCGAATGAGAGCCCTAAGATTCGAGGAACCTTTTTTAATATATTTAACTGAGAACCATGCTACTTTCTGGGTAATAACCACGCATAACAAGATAAAATTTACCCACGTGAGGATAAATAAAAACATGAATGGTCCTAAAACAGGTATTAAGCCAAGAGGAAATCCAAAATTGAACTCGATGATGATGTAAATAAGAACTGAAGCAAGAAGTGAACCTACAATCCAAGTAAATACCTTCCAAAAAGGCTTTAAGTGAAATAATGAGGTCGTAAATTTATTGACGAGTTTTATAGAGCCTGTTGGCATGAAAGCCTTAAGTCTCTCTTTTTTAGTGGAAAATGGGATGCGGATGCTTACAATTTCTGAATCGCCACCCAAGATTTCTACTTCTTGAACTCGCTCCAACTTTCGCACCATTAGTTCCATTTGTTTCTCAAGTTCACGCCTAATTAGAGTTATATCATTTATTGGATAGCGAATAAGAGACTTCATGAATGATTTCTTAAACATTGAGTTAAATAATTCTGAAATCTTGACCCGCCGATCTTTAGCACCGAGTTTCTTTAAATGAGCAAGGATGGTCTTTTCCGTCACGACAGGCATTTTTAAGTTCGGATATTGAAACATCCAACTTTCCTGAAAATCTTGAAAAGGAATGGCTTCTTCTTTTAATTTCATTTTCCTTGTGGTTTCATTTCTTTAAAAATGAAAAATTTTGTCATGAAGAAATAAAGCTCATTAATATAAAAACGTTATAAAAATGAAACTGAAATTTCATCTAAGAATTAATAATACTACAACAATTTTATTAAGATATTAATTAGATATTAGATATTAATTGCGTTGATAAAATATGGTTTATCAGATAAAAGATGATATAAATGAAATTATTAATCGTCTTGAAAAGGAAAGCATCTCATTTAAAGATAAAATAATTTTAGTAAGTGGTGGCGCTGGTTTTTTAGGCTCTTGGGTTTGTGACGTCTTAATCAAACAAGGGGCAACATGTATATGTTTAGATAATTTGAGTTCCGGTTCTTTTAGCAATATCATACATCTCATGGATAAAAAGAACTTCCGATTTATTAATCATGATATCTCTAAACCCATATATTTTGGTTTCAGTAATTATCCTAATAGTGTTTGTGTTGGGGATATTAAAAAAATTGATATAGTTTTGCACATGGCTAGCAGAGCTTCTCCATTTGAATTTAAGGAACATCCAATTTCAATTTTAAAAAGCAACACTTTAGGAACAATGAACGCGTTAGGAATTACCAAATCACATAATGCTTTATTCTTTTATACAAGTACATCAGAAACATACGGAAATCCACCCGATGAAGCTATTCCCACCCCTGAGAGCTATTTCGGGAACGTGAACCCTGTAGGTCCCAGAAGTTGTTACGATGAATCAAAACGTGCTGGAGAGGCTTTCGTTAAAGCTTATGAATTGCAGCATAAAATTAGAACAAAAATTGTAAGAATTTTTAATACTTCAGGACCTCGGATACGCCACGGTCCAGAATTTGGAAGAGTAGTTCCTAATTTTATTCATCAAGCTCTAAATGATGAGGATATAACAGTTTTTGGTAATGGCTCCCAAACGAGATCGTTCACGTATGTAGTTGATGAAATTGAAGGGATTTTAAAATTTGTTTATAATAAAGAAGCAATTGGGGAAGTTATTAATTTAGGTACTGAAAAAGAATATACAATACTTGAATTAGCAAATTTAATAAGAGATTTGACCAATTCAAAATCAAAAATTATATTTAAATCCTTACCTATTGATGATCCCGTACGTCGAAGTCCTGATATTAGTAAAGCAAAAAAAATATTAAATTGGGAACCTAAGACATCATTAAAAGAAGCATTAGAAAAAACAATTTCATGGTTCAAGGATAATGAATAATACCATTAAACCAACAAATAGAAAAGAAGATATATCAAGCCGATTAGAGTTTGATAAATTATTGAAAATTCTTTTAATCATAGGAATAGTGGTAATATCTGGGTTTATTTTGTATTACGTGTTAAACCCTGCACCAGGTTTTATTTCCTTTGGAGTTTTAAATTCTGAAATGAAATTAGACGATTATCCAACTGAACTTTCAGTGGGAGAAAATGCTTCTTTTTATGTAATTGTTGAAAATCAGTTAAATAGAGAATTTACTTTTCGTTTAGAAATTTTGAAAGGGGATAATGAAACCATAAAGAGTTCTTTAGGTTCTGAACATGCTACTTCATTTTTGAACATTACAAATGTAAAAATCAATCATGGTATTAGATGGATATCGGATAAGTTGAATGTATCATTTTCAGAACCAGGAGTAAATAATAGTATCATAATGGAGCTCTGGGAAATTAAACCAGACCTAAAAGAAGTGTTTTACAATATCCTCTGGCTAAATTTAAACGTAACAATCTAAGTACTGCTCCCAATAATTTGAACATCGTTAACTTGTAAATATGGAGCTTGATATGATCCATAAGTTTTATATTCAGAAGATTTGTTCTCAACTCTCTTGAATAATTCCAATAAATTGATTCCTATCATTGTTTCATTTAGAGCATGTCC
>JAGXNU010000168.1 GCA_019894815.1 Promethearchaeota archaeon | reverse complement strand
ATCTAAACAAAGAGGATGCAATACTTTTGTACCAAAAAATGCAAGTTCCTTTGCCTCGATATATGAAATTTTTCTTAATAGAACAGCTTTATCGCACATTTTTGGATCCACATTCAAAAAACCTCTCACATCTTTCCAATAAACGACTTTACAACGATAAAATGTTCGTAAAGAATAAGCAAGTACTGCTGCTGTTAAATCAGTTCCGCCTCTTCCTAAAGTTGTTATCTTTTTATCTTTCGTCGAACCATAGTATCCCGTAATGCATGCAATTTCACAAGAATTTGAATTTAAAAGAGGGTTTATTCTTTCATTCACCAATTCTTCTGTATCATCTAAAAGAGGAAATGCATTACCAAAATTATCATCAGTTTGGATGATTTCATCTGAGGGTATGAATTCCGATTTGAATCCTAAACTATTTAGATACGTACACAAAAGGAACGTGCTCAATTTTTCACCATAAGAAACGATAAGATCCTGTATACTTTTACTCGGGTGAATCAAGTTAATCACACGGCCTAAATTATTTAAATCCCTCACGTTTTGCTTAAGGAATTCCATATTATTTTCATGATATTCAGAATTTTCAGGAAGTATTTTGTTAATTATTTTTGAATGCCTTTCATAAATTTGATCTAAAATCAAATCACCATTTATATCAAGAGCATTTGATGCTTTATAATATTCCATGAGTTGGTCAGTAATACCATTTATTGCTGAAGTGACAATAATTAGTTTTGACTTTTTCAAATATTTCTTGATTATTGAAACTGTATGCTTAAAGGATTCTTCATCTTTCAGACAAGAACCTCCAAATTTCATTACTACAAGAGATTTTAATTGGTTATTCAATTTTATCGCTATTTAATTTGAGTTAGACTTCTTCTCGTGGTTTTCTATTAGAAGATATAAAATTAAGTTAACTTATCAACATTATGGATCATTTAATTTTATGATCGATCCTTATATTTGAATCTTTTTTATGATATATTATGAGCTTAATGAATTCCTTAATAGCAGCACATCTCAAAATAAAACAATATAGAATACAGTTTCTTTTACTCTTCTTAGTTTGGTTGATGGGTTTTACTTTCTTTGCACTTACTGAACCATTTCAAAATCTTTGGGATTTATTTTTAATCTCACTAACGGTACGGAACCCACAGATTGCTAGTGATTTTGCTAATTTTTTTGGTTTAATATGGCCAATCCTCTTAGAAGTAATAGTCTTTGGATTTTTGGTAGGAGAGTTATTGGAAAAGTATAATCCTGTTGTTACCAGCAGAATTCTCGCTAAGCATAAGCATAATCACACGGTGATTATTGGCTCTGATCACCTTGCCAAAAGGATTATTGAATATTGTATTGAAAATAAAGAAAATTTCTCTGTAATGGAGGATAATGAAGAACTAGTTGAAGATCTGATAAATAATGGATATCCGGTTATATTAGGAGATCCAACTGATAATGCTAACCTTGAAATTGCTAATTTAGAGGATGTCAAAGAAATTTTTATATGCGTCGATGATGTAAGGATCTCAATGATTTGTACTGAAAAGATACGAAAAATCAACAAAGAATGTCCGATCTATGTGCGAATATTTGAAGATCATGTTCAAGAATATCTCAAACAAGATGAATTCAACGCATATCCATTTTCTACTTCAAAATGGGCAATGGATTTAATTCACGATTGGTGTAAAGGCAAAGAAGGAAAAGTAATCGTTATTGGAAGAGATAGACTAACTCATCGTATTGCACATCAGGTTTCAGCAGATCATAATCGTGAAACTTACCTTTTTGATGATGAACATACTGGAATAGAATTCGAACAGTCAGATAAATTACATTTAATAAATGATATTGCACACTTTCTCAGTGATATACGACCTCACGTGAATTTAGATGAAGTCACTCAAGTTTTTATTTGTTGGAAATTAGAGTCGGAATTTGATAAGGCACTTTATCTCGCATCCAAGTTTAATTTAAGATACCCCAATATTGAAATATATGTTAGAATAGCTGATGAAGAATTAATAGATTTAGTTAAGAGATATAATGCAAAAACATTTTCAACTTCTCAAAATGCGCTAGAGTTGCTACAACAGATAGTCACTCCAGATTCAGCAATTTATCCTGAAAATGGAATCAAATTATAGTTTTTTATACTTTTTTAGATAATAAAAAATGAAATAACGGAGATATTATAAGAAAAAAATAAGATATTCCGAAAAAACTTAAATATTCTGACAACCATTTTATTTATATGACAATTGACGAGAAAGTAAAAGTCGGTAAAAAAGGGGAGATTCTACCAAAAAAACCCTTGAGAGAAATTTCCGGTATACACCCAGGAGATAATGTATTGATTGAGGCTCAACCAGGGCGACTGATAATAAATAAAATTTTTACTGTAGAAGAACTTCTAGAAATGCCAATCATTTCACAAGGAACTGCTGAAAGCGTCGAAAAGGAAATTGAAGAGGAAGTTAAAATACAAGAAAAGTTGACAAATGATGAACATTAAACCCCTAATTCTAGATACAACCTATATTTTACCGTTATTCGGTATTAAAATATTAGAATTAACAAATTTTAAAAAAATCTCTAAAGAAATCTGGTCAAATGGATTAAAAGGATATTCTTTATATTTGCCCTCAATATGCTTAATAGAGACCATGTTTAAACTAACCGGGGAATATAGGAAAAGTAATGATATTAATATACTAAATCGTTATGCTATTGCAATACCTTCAATTATTTCCTCCAAATCAATACGAATTTTCAATCCGCTACTAAAATCTGAAGCGAATAGGATAGCAATCAATATAAGACATGCTGGTCATACCGATCTTATGGATTGTTTGATTGCTGCAAGTGCTACGGCATTAAAAGGTATATTCTTATCAGAGGATATTGAATTGACTAAGATTATGAAGCTTATCCCTGAAACTAAAGATGTTCCCATTTGGTCCTGGAAAGATCTTATTAAAAACGAATTTACTCATTGAGCCCTATTTTTCTTTTAGTAAATAAGAGATCTAACACATATCATCAGCTCTGGTTCCAAAAATCGACCTTGATCTTAATATAAATTAGAAATTAGTATGAAATAACGGGAATTATAGCATTATTAGGACAATTAGAGAAGCATTTTAAACAACTTTCACATGAGTCCATTCCATCCTTATTAAATAGTATCATGGTTTTCCTTGTTTCTGGGTCAATTTTAGACTCAAATAAATTTTGAAAACAAAATCCGGGCTCCAAACATTTCTTACAAACAGTGCATTTATCGGTATCTATTTTAAAATCAGTTAGTTTACCCTCTTCAATTGAGATGACTTCGATAGCATTATGTTCACAAACATCGACGCATTTAAGACATCCTTCGCATTTATTGTAATCAACAAATCTTAAAGAATCTCTAAAAAAAATAGCTTTTGGATGACAAGAATAGGAACATTTTTGACATCGAACACACAAGTTAGGATTAATATTAATTGGAAATAATTTCTCCATTTTTAATCTGTCATTAATATTGTTTCAACTAAGTTATAGTTTGGGATTCATTAATCTCCCAATAAATAATATTGTTCTTGTGTTAGAGTTTATTAGTAGAAAAATGAATGGATGATCTGCACGAAATTCTGTTGGTTTTACAGTTGGAACCATTCCACATCCTAACAACCTAAGTGCTGTAACAGCTGCAGCTTCAGTTCCTCTCTCATTAACTTCAACAAATGCTTTATGAATAATTTGAGAAATATATCTAGGGGAGTCTACAGCAATCCCTGAGAAATTTGCTCCATCAGAAAAAGCGGATGTCATCCCTAAGTTGTATAATATTTTTTTTAGCTCATAATATGTTTCAATTTTAAATTTAGGGAAGAAAACATTTATTTCTCTCTCCATAATGTGGTTAAGTTTTTCTAAATAATTTTCGATTTTTTCATTTGTTAAACTTTTCTCAATGTCTTCAATTCCGTCCTTCTTTTCAGGGAGGATGATAATCATTGAACTGTGTTCTAGCGAGCCAAAAACTCTTATCCCTTTATATGGCATTTCAAGGATTTGACATCCATCTTCCTCTAAATACCGAAATTTCTTTTTTTGGTGCATCATTGGAACGAGAATTTTTTCACCCGAAAGTAGTGTGAAGTTTTCATCCTCAGTATCCTTTTCTTTAAATAAATTTTCCCACGTGCCCTTAAAATATATAGCGTTCACTAATACAAGACCAATGTCCTCTTTAAGTGAGTGAATAACATCTTTAATTTTTCCTTGAGTATGTTCTGCCACCCATGCATTTATTTTTGAACAAGTTTTTGAAATATCATTGAAATCTAATTTCCAAATTGCTCCACCATAAGTATCTTCAA
>JAGXNU010000167.1 GCA_019894815.1 Promethearchaeota archaeon | reverse complement strand
CCATTGTATCATGTTGTAAATTAACAGAAAATTCTGTAATAACTTCTTGACCATCCTTCTTAATTGAACGAGAGTTCAAATATTGCTTACCTTTTTTAGTTTTAAATACTTCATTGAAGTCATAAAACAACTTCAATTTCACTTCAGGATGAGAGAATTTGATATAATTTTTTCCAATAATCTCTTCTTTAGAATATCCAAGGATTTTACAAAGAGCGGAATTACAGAATGTGAATTGACCTTTTAAGTCAAGCTCAAAGTAACCTTCAGTGATGTTTTCTAAAATACTACGATATCGTTTTTCAGATTCATTAATTCGCTTTTCTGCTACTAATCGTTTACTAATATTATTATATGTTGAGAGAATTCCGATTACATTATCTTTAAGATCATGTAAGGGAATTCGGTTAACCTCAAACCAGACTTTTTCTCCATCATCATATAACCAAGATTCAATAGACCTCTCACTTTGGTTATTTTTTATGACCTTTTCTTCACTTTCTTGAATGTGTGAAATATTGCTTCTTGGCCATTTAAAATCTAAATCATATTTACCGATAAGAGCATTCTGATCTTCCAGTTTATTGATTAATGCATAATTGGCATTACACCCTAAATATTTTAAATTCACATCTTTCCAATATATCAGTTGAGGAATGTTATCAATTACGATATCTAACATTTCTCTCGTCTTTTGAAAATCATTTTTAATGCTTTTTGGCTGCATTAAATTCCAATATCTAATTTCAGGTAAATTAGCTGCCATGTCTTTAAGGCGATCATGACGATTATTCCATTTTTCTTCTGCTTCTTTAAATTTGCCGATGTCCCTGCATATTAACAAGACCTTTTCTTCATTAGAATTATCCAAGAATTTCTTACCCTTCAATTCATGATATTTATAATCAGAATTGCATAGAATTCTCACTTGTTCAATCGCTATCTCACCATTAAACACTTTTTTAAGAAATTTGGATATTATTTTTAAATCTTGATTATGGATAAAATTAGTAATTTTTTTCGACAGAGCAGAATATCCTATTTTTCTTTCATGATAATTTTCGTTTATGTACTCGCAGATCAAATCTTTATTTAGGATGTATATTAGATCATCAATGTTTTCCGATAATATTTGGTCGATTTTATAATTTTTAGTTGATTTAATTGTCAGTGCAATTCACCTTACTTAATTCTATAACAAATATAATAAATATTTATTCTAAAACAATTTATAATTTCTTTAGGATCAATAGAAAATAAAAATGTCGATCATAAATCCCACTTTTGAAATTGATGATAAAGGACGAGTAATATGCCAAAGGCATTCAAATTTTCCTTTCTTTGTAATGCCTGGTAAAATAAGACAACAAGAAATTCAAATGGAAAAAGAATTAACTTGTATAACTTGTCTTCACTATAAAAATGATGAATGTTACTTCCCTAAAACTGAAATTGATAAAATTGAGGCTGATCGATTAGGAATGATAGCTTTTAAATGTAAATTATGTGGAAGTCAGATTGATAGGATGTTAACTATTATCCAAAAATTATACTTACAAGAGAAATTCAACATTGAAATTCCATTAATTTGTTGTATGTGTTACGAATCGCTTAAAAAAAAGAATTTTATGGAATACCACGAGAAGAGATTATATCTTGCTTATTTTTTGAATGTATCCATAATTATTGGATTTATTTTATCATTATTAATGATAAAATCTCCAACCAGTTTGATTAGTGGCATAATTTATGCAACATCAATAATTTCTCTTAAAGGAATACTTAAAAAAACATTTCGTATCAATTTATCAGTGAGAGAGATACGAAAAGGGAAGAAATATTTTGATGAATTTTACAAAAATTCAATATGATTTATTCAAACTATTGAAAGAATTAAAGAATTTGTTAGTATTTTGAATTAAATATCTCTTCAGTAGTTTTTTTACGTCCAGCTTCATTTATTATTTCATTCCACCGAGGTTCAATTTTATCGAATGCTTTTTCTGTCATTTGCCTAATTTCTTCAAATTTCGAGGTTAGGAATTTACTCAAATACGGTAATGCGCGCTTATCTTTAACTCTCATCAAACTTTCAATTATAATTAATACTGTTCTTTTATCATATTCATCTTTATCCGTTTCATATTTTAATTTTTCGATTATTCTCAGAGTAGCTTTTCCATTACCTATTCTTCCTAATGCTTCTATTATTCTAATTATGACAGAATTATCCTTTTCTGATTTTAACGCCCTACACAAGAGATTTACTGATCTACCATCTCTTAACAATCCTAATTGTTTTGCTGCCTCTGCACGACTTTCCCATTCTTTCGCATGAAATAGTTGTTTTATCAGCGCATTAAAATTTTCATTTAACACATTCAAACTCATAGTTAATTAAATATGAACAATATTTCATTATAATTTAATCATTATAAAATATAACAGCTGAGTTAGGTATTAAATTAAATTAGAAGTGAATTCATGTGTTCAATTCTTTTTTGGAGTAATTTTAAAGTGCCTATATCTTTCCGATGAAACAATTGACCTTCCACACATTTTACACCCTCTTCAGCAATTTGTTCTGCCTTCTGTAAATCATCCGCAATACCTAAGATGCCCATTGCTCTTGAAGATGTTGTGTAAATATTATTGTTCTCACGATATACTGATGCGTAATAATATTTTGCCCCAATAGTTTTAAGTTTCTCCCCATCAATTTTAATTTGTTGATCTTTTTTTGGATTAACAGGATATCCTTCTGGAGCTAAATATTTACATACTGTCGCTTGGTTTTTAAAATTAAAGTTCTGCGACAAGTTCCCATTAATGATTGACCAACATATATCAACAAAATTTCCATTGAGCAAAGGTAGAACATTCATAGCCTCGGGGTCTCCTAACCGAGAATTGAATTCTATCAATTTTAAGCCTTCTGCTGTTTTCATGAATCCACCATATAAAAATCCTTTATATTTCACACCAGTTTCGGCTTTTACAGCGGCTACTGTTTTTTTTATATCTTCTAGTGCCAAATTTATATCATTTTGATTAATGAATGGCATGAGATGATCTTCCATTGAATAAGAACCCATTCCTCCCGTATTCGGACCCGTATCACCTTCATATGCTCTTTTATGATCTTGAACAAGCGGAGTACCTATTACATTCTTACCATCAACGAATGTCTGAAGAGTAAATTCTTCTCCCTCAAGTTTTTCCTCGAGAAGAAAAGAAGCTTTTTGATTAACTAAAGCTTGACAATAATCTAATATATCGCGCTTTGAAAATAAATGATCTCCATAAACTTTTACACCTTTTCCCCCTGTTAATCCATCTGGTTTAACAACTATGTTTTCTTCGTTTAAATCTTTAATGTAGCTTTCCACATCTTGCATGGACTTGAAGCTTTTACTTTTTATGTTCGAAGTGATTTTGTATTTTTCTAGAAGAGTTCTAGTAAATATTTTTGACCCTTCTAATTGAGCAGCTTCAATACTAGGTCCTACGCATGGTATTCCATTCCGTTCTAAAGCATCAACAATTCCAACGACTAAAGGTGCTTCTGGACCAATTACAGCAAAATCAATATTGCTTTCATTCGAAAAATCTATAATTTCCTTAAAATCAGTTTCAGAGTGAACCTTTATTCTCCCATTACTTAAATCCTCTAACCCTGCATTTTTAGAACTCATGAACGCGTACAAATTAGCTCCTGAATTAACTAAAGATTCTCCAATTACATGTTCTCTAGCGCCATGACCGATGATTAATACATTTTGCATAAATTCTCAACCATTAATTATAAAATTTTTAAGTTGTGTTTTAGTTTGTGATTATAGAATTTTAACCTAATTATTAACCAAAAATTATGAAGAGATACAACCTTAAAATTTGTATATACAATATAATATAAAAAAATAAAAATATAATAGATTAAAGTTAAACTATTTACTTTCTATATACTCCGTAGGTTTTGCAAGTGTCAATCATTGCTTTTACATTTTCGAGTTTTGCGTCATCGGGAATTTCGGCTCCAACAAATAGACCTCCTCGATCGGCACATTTATCAATAATTTCTTTTACTTGCTTTTCGATCATTGTAGGGGTTCCCAACGTAAATAAAGAAGGTTTAAGGTTTCCTTGAATGCATATGTGATCACCAAGTATTTCTTTTGCTTTGAATATATCTGTTCTTTCATCCATATGTAGATATAGTTTACCTTTTGGTAATTCTTTAAAGTAATGCAAGCGATCTGTCCAACTAGTGTCCATATGCACTTGAACTATAAATCCATCGTTTACATATTTTGAAACCATTTTCTTAAAGTAAGGCCAAAAAAGCTCTAATTAAGATTAATATATAAGGAACGTTATCAAAGTAATAAATTAATTAATAAAAT
>JAGXNU010000166.1 GCA_019894815.1 Promethearchaeota archaeon | reverse complement strand
TGATACCATGTTCTACAGGGAACATTAATTTCAAGACACCTTTGAGTTGCATTGCTTCTTCACCGATGTAATATTCTCGAGTATAATGTTCGACATCTGTCATTATGGATTCATATTTTGGATATCCAATGAGAGTTGGGAACACTGATCGAGGTTGATCTTCACCAGCGAAACCGTTTTTAGAGATACCAGTACCATTATCAACAACCAAGGCTTTGGCATTTAAAAAAGATTCTTCTTCTGCCATATTTCGTTTTCAGCTCTTATTTTTAATTATTATTTGTTTGAGTAAATTAAAATAAAAATTCATATTTTAATACCAAACGGAATTTTTATTATTTAATTTTAACTCGTTTTTGTTATTACAATCTTAGTGATAACAAATCAAAATTATAATCGGTTTGAGATTTTTAAATGTTGAGAAAACAAAAAAAATTTCAAAGTTCGAAATGGATAACAATGCGATTTCAATAGTTAACACAATTGGATCTATTTTGAACCAACAAATTGGCTTTTATTTAAAAAGCTAAATTTTTTTAGTTTTGGTTTATATATCTTATTGTAATGACTGAGACAGATATTAAGACCGTTCAAAAGAGACTTGGTTTTTTAGAGAAAGAAAATCGGGTTCTCAAGCAAGAGATTGAATCGTACAAACAATATCTTGATAACTTGAAGACAAAGCCTCTTATTATTGGTTCAGTGGAGAGAATTTTAAATGATGGGAGAATTGTTGTTTCACATTCTCCAGGCAATCGAGTACTACTTCCTGCTAGTTCATTGATCACCCCAATGGCGGGTGACTCTGTGACATTACACGGGCAGACTTTTCAGATAATAGAAATTCTTTCGCGAAAGATTAGGGGGCATGTAGCTTCAATGGAATTGATTGAAATGCCGACTGAGACTTTTGAAGATATAGGGGGTTTAGATGATCAGATCCAAGCCATGCGAGAAGTTATTGAATTACCGTTGCTACATCCGGATCTTTTTGAGAAGATTGGCATCGATCCTCCTTCGGGAGCTCTTCTCTCGGGACCTCCTGGAACAGGTAAGACTTTATTAGCAAAAGCTATTGCTAATTCTACTCAGGCTAGATTCATTCATCTTGTTGGATCTGATTTGGTTCAGAAGTTTATCGGGGAGGGCTCTCGGATGGTTAGAGAGGTTTTTGTTTTAGCTAAGGAGAACATTCCAGCGATCATATTTATTGATGAAATCGATGCCATTGCTGTTAAACGAACGGATGATGTGTATAAAGGTGATAGAGAAGTACAACGAACTTTCATGCAATTATTGAGTGAATTAGATGGTTTTGCGAATACGGAGGGGATAATGTTTTTAGCAGCGACAAATCGAGAAGACGTGCTGGATCCTGCAATTTTGAGACCAGGTCGTTTTGATCGAATTATCAGATTTGATTTACCTAATGAAGCTGCGAGATTAATGATACTTCAAATTCACGCTCGGAAGATGAATTTAAAAGGAGTAGACTTGAAGATCATTGCGAGAAAGGCGGACGGTTTTAGTGGAGCTCAATTGAAGGCTTTATGTACAGAATCAGGAATGCGTGGTCTCAGGGAGGGGAAGACGGAAGTGACACAAGATTTATTTGAGAAAGCTCTTGTTGAATTCTTAGATAAGGAGCAATCCGTTAAGGAATATATTTATACATAATATAATTTTATATTTCAATTTTTGAGACTTGAACTTTTTTTAATGATGAAGATCAATTTATCCTTATTACATTCTATTCACCACGAGCTTTAGTTATGGATCCAACTTTCATTAAAGATAACCTTGATCAGTTAGGAGAGACAGAAGCAAGAAACCTTCTAAGTGAATGGATTATTAGCTCCACTGATCAAGTTTCAAGAGAGGATGCTTTAAATCTATTTGCTAGTATTGATAATCATAGAAATTTTAATTTTTTTGAACAATTATTTCTATCAGATGAGAATCATGAGATTCGGTTTACAGCAGGTAAGATCTTAACAGCTAACTATCCTAACCATGATAGGCTACTCCCATTATTATCTTTTGTTCTGAGAGAAGAATGTAATATTGATCTGAAGTTTCTTGTTATTGAATCATTATTTATTATAGATTCTAAGAGATCTAGAAGAATTATTTTCGCTTTTCTAGAGAATTTCTTTAGATTAGATCAGGGTCAGATAGCTGGACAAGTTCTTAATTTTTTAGATCTACAAGAAGGAGATGGCACTTTAACTAGAGAGATCTTAGAATATTGTTATAATCTCATTTTATATGATTTTTATGTGAATCAATGCAATTTTTATGTAGTCATGAGAGATGGATTCATTATTCTTCTTAATGTTGAGAATGCGGGATTATCAAAAATCTCCCAGATTCAAGGTTTAACAAGATTAAAACATTTAGAACATTTTTTGCTTAAGAATAATCACATAACCACGATTGAAGATATAGAAAATTTAAGAAATTTAAAGATTTTAAACTTATCTTCCAATAATATTACCGAGATAAAAATCCCTAAATCTTTGATTGATTTAGAAGAGTTATATCTTTCTTCTAATAAACTTAAGAAGATCAAGAATCTCCAGCATTTACGAAACCTTAGAAAATTATATCTTGACCATAACCAGATAAATCATATTGAGAACCTTAATAATTTAAAAAAATTAACGGTTCTAAACCTTAATGATAATTTATTAAAGGAAATACACAATATTAAAGAATTAGAGAGCTTAACTCTCTTGAATTTATCTGCAAATATAATTGAAAAGATATCAGGATTGCAGAATCTGAGAAGATTAACTTCTTTATATATTAATGATAACAAGCTTACTAATATAGCTAATTTAAGAGGTTTAACTAGATTAAAGGTACTTAATTTATCTAATAATTCCATAGTGAGAATAGAAAATCTTGAAGATCTTGCAAACCTCACGAAATTAGAGATTTCCAATAACAGAATCAAGAAAATAGAAGGATTAGATCATCTTTTAGAACTCCAAGAACTATTTATAGATGGTAATCAAATTGAGAAATTTGAAGGATTAGAGAATTTAGAAAATTTGATAATTTTATTTCTTGATAACAATAAGATATCAGAATTTAGCGAAGAACGTGTTAAAAACATGAAGTGTTTAAATTTTGTTTTTTTAAATAATAATCCATTAAGCCCCAACAGTTTATTAGCATATCGAAAGAGATCTAGATTTCCTTAATTCTATCCATTATGGTTTAGACGTTTTTAAATAGTCATCGATCCATAGATCCATTAGAATTTCATCAAAATATTTACTTTCCATGTTAAATTGTTTCTTTCTCACACCAATTTTCTTAAACCCAATTTTCTGGTAGAGGTTAAGTGCCCTTTCATTATTCAAGAAGCTTGACAGGATTATTTTCTCCTTAGAATTTAATTTTTTCGATTCCCTTATCGCAGTATCAATTAGAAGGTATCCAATTCCTAGATCTCTATAAGCGTTTTTAACAATGATCCCTAATCGCCCTACGTGATTAGCAGCATCCCATTCCAGATTAGATATCTCGCATTGCCCGATAACAGCTTGCGGCCCCTTTAATTGGGGATTAATTGCTACAATACAGATTTCTTTGTTGCGTTTTAATGTATCATACCAAGACTGTTTTTCAAACAGAGATCTAACAGGAAAAAATACGGGCAGATAAATTCCTTCATCAACTACTTCATTAAAATTGTTCCAGACTCCATCTGTATCTGATTCTTTAACATGACGAATGAGTATTTTTTCACCATTTTTTATCTCCATAAATCTCTTCATTAGGTGAATAAAAATATTTATAATTAAATTCCTTATGGTAATATTATGGAAGATGAAAAAGATACTGAGTCTTCAAGAAAAGAGCAAGATGAAAAGGAAAAAATCAGGGAATACATAGCAAAAGCTGTTGAAGGGAAGAACAAAGCGGTAGCGAAAGATTTAGTTCAGTTATCGCATGTAGAAGTGAAAAAGCAAGAAGTAAGTCAAGAAACATTAAATCTAGCTCAGACTTTGCGAGACCAATTTATTGAACATGATAAATTTGAGATCCTTTCCAATGATGAGATTACGTTACTTGAGTCTTTCAGCGGAAAAAGATTGTTTTTAACCCGTATTGCTATTGTGGTTAATCAAAGTAGAGTACCTTTAGGAATCGAACCCCTCAAGAAAGCAGAATTAGAGAAAATATTGGAAAGTCTAATTTCAAAAGGTTATGTTAAAGCAGAGAAAGTAGGTGATAATGAAGTTTATTTTCTCACTGAACGTGGAAATTATCGAGTCCAGTGATTTCTAAATCAATCCTTTTTCAAAATTAATTTATCTATCGGAATATCTTGATATTCTCCACTAGGCATTTCACGTCTTAAAGTTAATGGTAGAATTTTAGCTTTCAATTCGGCTAATGCAATTTTAATAGGATCTATAAGGTTTTTGGGTTTATTTATCAATATAGGAGCACCAAAACTTATTTGTA
>JAGXNU010000165.1 GCA_019894815.1 Promethearchaeota archaeon | reverse complement strand
TCTTAGGGTTGCATCTCTAAGTGACTGCTGCCGGTAATTTGATGTACAGCCTATATAATAAACCCATTCAGCTTTGTCTGGAAGATTATATTTTGTTTTTAAATCTTCATTAGTAGAATTCTCTTCTCCATAAGGATTGTAATGCTCTTTGCACCGTGATACAAGCATTTCTTGATTTTTCGCAGGACCAACATGTTGAACTGCTAATTCTCGAAGTGCCTCTATCATATCAACGATATAGTCAGCGTGAGGCGCTTGACATGAATCGCTACAAGCCCCACAGGTGGTGCACGCAAATATTGGATCGATTAAATCTTTAGACCATTCTAATTCACCCAACAATAGGCCTCTTATGGTTCTTATCTTCCCCGATGCCCAATAGGATTCAAATAGAAAGTGTTCTCCAGATGGACAAGATTTCTCGTAGTTTTTATAACCGTATTTGCACGTGCTACACTTTATGCATCTCTCAAATGCCATTTCGAGAAATTCTTTACCTACTATCTCTCTATTAACTGTGACCATTAAGTATTCCACCTTCCTGGATTGAAAATATTGTTAGGATCGAGGCAATTCTTTATTTTTTCAAATAAATTGAGCCAGCCGGGATTAATTTTTTCTCTCAGCTTTGTAGTCATCCACGTCGGCGTTTTGTAAGGAATGCAGCCCAAATCAATGCAAGTGTCGGTGATCTCTTCCAAACAAGCGTGATAACGTTCTTCTTCTCCCTCTTTAAACTTCATGTAGCGCATTATAGGTCTAAAGATCGAATAATGGCTACTTTTCATTGATTTCATGTAAATGAATGAGGGGATTTCGTGCTTATGAAAGATTTTGTCTACTTTTTCAATTAGTTCTTCTAATTTGTGTGAAGGTGCATATGAACCAAACCATGTTAGCCCAGAATATTCAACCAAAGATAATAGAGCGGCAGGTAAATCCAAGTAACACCTAACTCTTAAACTGAAAAGCTTGCTAAACTCATCAACATCTGCCAAAAGGATATTCTTACCCTTTTTATTCAAGTAATCTATGGTTTCCAGTAAGATTTCTTTCTTTGCTTCAAATTGGTTTTTTGTTTTAGCAGATATAACCATGAGTGCCGCAAAATCGGGTTCACCTGGATATTTTATCGGCTCAGGAACTTCAACTGACATTTTTACAACTTCAACACTTACTGCTGATATATCATCGACTACATCAGTGCGTCCTGCCTCCCTTAAAATAGAAGCAACACCAGTTAAGCCAAACGTCACCGCAAGAAAGGTTTTCTTAAATTTTGGCTTTGGCCACAATTGGACAGCACATTTCGTCACCAGTCCAGTCATCCCTTGCCAATTTATGAACAATCCCATTAAGTCTGGCATTGGATATCGAGACCACCAAGATTTTACATCAGCTTCATTTTTTCCATAAAAACAAGACCCTATGCGTGCGATCTCACCGTCAGCAGTTATCACTTCGATTCCATTAATAGAATCCCCCATTGAGCCCAGTTTACACGACATGTTGTTCATGCCACTTAATATAACATTTCCTACTACCCCAGCATATGGTGGTGCAAATGGATAACTATAGCGTAAATGTGGAAAGTGCTCTTCGAGGTATTTTTCTAATTGACCAAAAGTAACTCCCGGTTCCAACAATGCATACATCATGTTGTCATCTACGTGAATGATCTTGTTCATTTTCTTGCCAAAATCTACTATTATTCCTCCTTGTTCAGGTATGGTCAATCCACCTACATTATTTCCAGATATATAAGGAACGATGGGAATAATGTGATTATTGCAAAATTTAACTAATTCGACCAATTGTTCTTTATTTTCTGGGATGACTACAAAATCTGGCATGTGTTGTGTACATTCTGTCATATCATAAGAATATGAATATAAATCTACTTGTTTTTCGCTAACATTACTCGCTCCAAAAATTTCTCCCAATCTTGCTTTTACTTCCTCTTTGCTAATATTGTCATAGATCTTTCTCTCTTTTATTGACGTCATTTCTATCTCGTCTCCTTGTTTAATTCATAATAATTCAGATTAGGTTGTGACGCTACCATTTTCATGGATTTAACAAAAATTTTAAGAAATTTTAACACGGTTCCTATTCTAAACATTCCTTTCATTTTCACTTTACTCTTCAATACTGCGTTTATTGGATTGATTCTTCCGTACGAAATATCTAAGAGAGTATTCAAACTCATTTTTATTTTTAAATCCACTTTCTTATCGAGATTATCGATTTTAAATCTTATCTGATTTCCTTCAAATATCACTTCAATGGGATAAAATTTCTCAACTTCAATAACAATTTTTTTATTCCAACCATTTACCAACTTAATGAAATCATCATTATTTTTCCTATAACTCAAAATATTGTTCAAGGATATTCCCAATAAATCATCTGCTTTTTGAATTTCGATCATTTTTTAAATCTCTATAAAGTTTGATATTTATAAGAGTATAAGAGTAATTTTTACTTTAGAAAATATATATTTAATTATTTTTCAAAAGATATTTTCTGTGAAAATTGACAATTGATAACATCCTCCAGTCAATACGGCAATATTTAACTTTAGAAAAAGCAAGTGGTAAGACGATAAGATATTACCAATCACCACAAGATATATCTTCTTTCTTACAACAATCTAATATTAAAGTAGGACTTAGTGAGTACAAAGAGATAATTTTGGAGGAGGAAACAGCACTAGAATTGGGTGGATTTAACGTTCAATCCTTTTCATTAATTCATCCAATTATTGATAATAATCATATTCAAAATGGAAAAATCACAGTATTAGGTCCAGAATTCCAAGAAATCTCTCAATCAAGAGTACATTTTGGAATGTTTTTGGTAATCGGTGTTAGTTCTTTATCTGAACGGATGTTCCAAGACCTGCGAGGATTAAATTTGATATCTAATGGTATTGAAGGATTTTCAATTAGAACAATTCCTCGGAGATTTTGGTGCAGAATAAATTCATCTCTATTAACAAAAAAATTTTCCATGGAATTTTTAGGAAATGCCATAATTCATCTCTACAAGTCAAAATTCAAAGATCTAATCCAATCTATAGAAATATTTTTTATAAATAATGATCCAAAATCCATTCATGAATTCATCCAAATTACTTCTAATATTACGAATCTCTACTTAGAAAAGTGGAAAAAAAAAGTTGACGAGTGGAAAAAGAAAATTGATTGTGATTATGATTGGGGATGTGAAATATGTCCATATTTAGAAGAATGTAAAGACATAAAGGATTTATTAAACTCTAGAAATCAGCTTGAAAATTAAAATTAGATAAATGTGTAATAGTTATGGAGAAACCGAAAATTATAGCAGTTGTAGGCAAGGGTGGAGTCGGAAAAACCTTAGTCACCGCATTATTAGCTAAAATAATTTCTGAGGATTATGATTATAAGCTTCTCCTCATTGATGCTGATCCAACCCATCCGCACCTAAGTTATATGGTAAAACTGGTTCCTTCTAAAAGTATAGAAAGTATTCGTTCAAACGTAATAGAAAAAACACTATTCAAAAAAAAGAATATTAAAGAGATTGCTGCAAATATCGATTTTGAGGTGTACAATGCCATTGCTGAGAATAAATTCTTTAGTTTATTGTCAATTGGGCAACCAGATAATCCGGGATGCTTTTGTCCCTCAAACGCCCTCCTTAAAAAAGTAATTCAGTCAATTTCAAGAGATTTTGAAATCATATTAATTGATTGTGAAGCGGGTTTAGAACAAATCAATAGACAAGTAATAGAGAACATAGATTATCTTCTATTAGTCACGGATATTTCACTTAGAAGTGTCGATACTGCTGATTCAATCAGGAGAAGTGCAGATAAATTTACCCATTATAAACGTTGTGGAGTAATTATCAATAAAGTAGAAGAAAATATCTCTAAGATTATTGAAAAACTATCAAGCTATAACCTTCCAATTTTGGGAAAAATTCCAAGGGATGAAGAGCTCATTAAAATGGAGTTACAAGGATTACCAATCATTGATATTAATAAAAAATTTGTTAGTTACATAGCAATGAGAAAAATAACGAAACAATTTATGGAATTATTAACTCAAGGAAATAATCCTCTTAATTCATAGCAAATTTTCACATTCACTAATTATTTATCTTATTTCTTATAGATTAACAAGGCAATATTTTACGAATTTTGATGCATCAAATGCACAACCACCAGAATCTAATCCGCCCAAATGGTCTAAAAAGGATGGATCTACAGAGTTTCCATAAAGCCATAGATCCTTTAGATTTATTAATGATTCAAAACCCTTGATCAGTGAAATTTTATTATCACTTAAATCTAAAGTTTCCAAATTTTGAAGTGTCTCAAGTCCTTTAATATACTCTATTTCATTGCCAGAAAGAAATAATTTATTTAAATTTACCAAGGGATATAATCCTTTAATTTCATCTATATCATTATCTTTCAAGTTAAGAACGTGTAGGTTAGTACAATTTTCAA
>JAGXNU010000164.1 GCA_019894815.1 Promethearchaeota archaeon | reverse complement strand
ATATAACACCATGTATGATTTTGGGGTTAAAAATGGAGCCCCTTCTGATTTATGTTATGGTATTAATGCGCTTTATGGAATGCACATATCAAAAGGAAAAAATGTGGATGCGAATCTAAATTTTGCCATGCGATGTGGGGAATGGAATAAATTTTCGGAATCACTAAAATCCACTGGGTCCCCTCAAATTTGGGTTGATATTCCTCCAAAGGAAATGGGAACCACCAATGAAGCTTTAGAATTAATGGTCAATAACATAAACAAAGCAATTAAACAATTGGAAAGCATAACTGGAAACATAGTCACTGAAGAAAGTATAAAAAAACAATTTCGAATAGGAAACCAAGTGAAGCGATTTTACAAAACGATATTATATGAAATTAGTTCTTCTGATTTCTATCCTTGTAATCCAGCAACATTAGCAGAAATATTGGGTTTATTAACAATCTCCTTTCAAGATTATAATTCAAACGCCCAAAGATATCTAGATAATATCGGGCATTTAGTTAAAGAAATGAGAATGAGAATTCGAAAAAAGGTTGGTACAGATGTATCTGGAACACCTCGATTGCTTTTCACACCTATCTTCTCAGGCTGGGATCCTAAGGTTCATGAAATGATATATAATTTAGGGGGTCGTATTATCTATGCAGATTGGGATATTTTCGGCTTATTAGAAGAAATTCCGGTATCATCAAAACTGGACCCAATAGAAACTTATGCCAAATTCCTTTTAGACGCATCAAATAAGGGATTGGGATGTGATAAAGAAGCCTTAACTCAATCCTATGTTAAAGCTGCTAAAGATTTAAAGATTGATGGTGTAATTTTTAATCAAGTTTCTGGTTGTCCTTCAATTTCGAATGTCTATAACTCTATATTGGAAAAATTTAATGATGAGCTTGAAATTCCCGCAATAATAATAAAATTTAAAAAGATAGGGGAAGACTTAGATGAAGTGAAAGGAAAACTGGCTAACTTCATGAATAAATTTAAGTGATAAAAGAAAATATATAGAAATAAATACCAAAAAATAGCCCTATGGCAGCGAGTGGTTTTGTGAGGGTTGTTATACCTTTAATCAAGAATATTACAAAAAAAATCCTCACCCTTGGGTCACCGATTGGAGAAAGCTCTACCCATACAAAAAGGAAATGAATAAACCTATTCAGCCAAATAAGGCCCCCTTAACAGTAGCGCTGTTGTTAGAGCTTGAAGAGATCAGAAGGTCTCATCAGGTGAGGTTCTTCTTCATTATCATCTTTCTTCTTCTTCTTCTTCTTGGGAACATAACCATAAACTTCTGGTTCTTGATCTTCGGTTGTTACTGATGACGGAGTAGGAGTGTTCAAATTAATCCCAGCAGTTATTGCTTCAGGTGTTTGGTTATCCGAAATAACTTGACTTGCTACTAGCATCTCAGGACTAATAGTGGAGGCTTTTAAGAATTTCAATTCACTAAGTACCTTCTCTAAATTCATTGATTGGACGCTCCTATTCATGGTTTCCATTATCTCTTGTAGTGATTTTGAAGTTTCACGAAGTCCTTTTGGATTAATACCAGTCAATAATGAATCTAAATTATCATTAATGTTTTCATTTAATTCTCCTAATGAATCCAATACTGTGGACCAATGTTTATTCATTTGAGATTCTATAGCACTGATCATCTTGATTGTTTCGTTCATAAAATTCACATGTGCTTCATAACGCTCCTCATCTTTAGCACGTAAATCAGATATGAGCATGATAAGTTGGCGTAAAGCATCTTTTTCTTCTTCAGAACTCATTTTAACCACTTTTGTTCATAATAATTTCTTAATATATTTATGATTATTTTGAAATTTATATATATTCTTTTTCTTTCCTAACATAGAAGCGAATAAATTAAAAAGAAGAAATGTAACTAGTATATTCTTTATTAAGAAAGTTAGATAAATTATAATCATTAGAAAAAATCAAGTGCGAATTCATGATAAATAGAAATTTAAATTGGTCCAAATATCCTAAGATTTATGAGATTAATACTTGGTCGTGGCTTAACAAACTCTCTGAGAAATATGGTCATGATATTAATTTAGAAAATATACCTATCGATATAATTGACAAGAAGCTAAGTAAATTTGATGCGGTTTGGACAATGGGAGCATGGGAGAGGAGTCCAATAGGAAGGGAAATAGCAATTCAACATGAAGGATTACAAGAGGAGTACAGAAAAGCTTTAAGATATTTTAGTACGGATGATGTGGTTGGTTCACCCTATTCAATATTCTATTATCATATTGATTCACATTTAGGAGGTACAAAAGGGATGGAATCCTTCCGACAGGATTTAGAAGAACGAGGAATTCGATTAATCCTTGATTATGTTCCTAATCATGTTGCAATTGATCACATGTGGACATTGGAAAAATCAGATGTATTCATTAGTGGAACACTTCAAGACTTAATGACAAAACCTTATGAATATTTTTCCATTGGAGGAAAAGTATATGCTCATGGTAGAGACCCAAATTTTCTCCCATGGACAGACACTGTACAGATAAATGCTTTCTCAGAAGATGCCCGTATGAAAGCTATAAATACCCTATTATCAATTGCAGAACAATGTGATGGAGTTAGGTGTGATATGGCGATGTTGGTGACAAATGAAATTTTTAGTAAAACGTGGAGTGAAAAAGTTAGTAGTACTCCTGAAATTGATTTTTGGGAAGAAGTGATCCCAAATATAAAGGAAAAATATCCTGATTTCTTATTTATTGCTGAAGTTTATTGGGATATGGAATGGAAATTGCAACAACAAGGATTTGATTACTGTTATGATAAAACATTATACGATCGACTAAAGAATGATAATGCCCAAAAAATTATTTCCCATCTTCAAGCAGAATGGGATTACCAAACTAAATTATTACGATACATTGAAAATCACGATGAAGAAAGAGCAGTTAATGTTTTTGGTGAAGATGCATCATTAGCAGCAGCCACAATAATCATGACTTTACCGGGAGCGAAATTGATTTTCGAAGGTCAAATGGATGGGAATGAAATAAAATTACCCGTTCAATTAGGAAAGAGTCCAATAGAAACACCCAACTCAAAAATATCCGAATTTTACGATAAGCTCCTAAATATTATTCCACACATAGAGATAGATAAAACTAAATGGTCCATTTGTGAAGTAGCACCTGTAAATATTGAAGATTCTTCCTTTAACAGTATTATTTCTTATGTTTGGGAGGAAAATCAAAAAGAGATCTTGGTTGTCGTTAATTATAGCATAAATCCCGCTAAAGCTCATATTAAAATAAAAGGTAAAAAATATGGTTCTTCGCATTGGAATTTTAAAGATCTCATCACAGATGAAGAATATCAATATCTAGGAAAAGATTTAGATGAGCATGGATTATTCATTCAATTAAATCCATGGAAATGCCACATTTTTGAGGTAAAAAGAGTGTAGAAATAAAGCATTAATGAACTGTTACAGATACATTCTTCGATAGAAAGAAGTTATAATGGAGGTATTTACTGTTTTTGCTAAATTGATAGTCGATATTTTTAATGATTTCCACTAAAAAAATTATAATAATTCATAAATAGCTAAAAAAGGTTTATTAGAAGTTAGAAATTATTTTATATAAAAAATAAGAAAGATGAACCAGTAAAGAGATATCACAGTATGGTATATAATAAAGACTCATTAATTACGGCTTTAATTGAAAAAGGAGTCCAAATACCTAATCCTTCTTCGGTAGAAATAAGCGAGGAAGTTGACATTAATCTAATATCATCTGAGGATGTTACAATACACTCAGGATGTAAAATATTTGGTAAAAAGACGGTATAAAAAAGGAGATTAATCCCTTTTTGATTTAGAATTTTTAAAATATATGTCCTAAGTCTTTTAATTTTTTTAAAACATCTTCTACTTTATTATGCTGAAAAAACTTTTTTGCTTCTGAATAATGCTGAATTCCTAACGGACCTAAAATCTCTTTTCTTCTTTTATTTAAAGTATCTTTAGTTTTAAACTGATATTTTTTTATTATATCTTTTTGAATTTTTGATTTTTTTATGTCTATTAAAATATAACTCCTTAATTTGGAAGAAGTTTAATAATATCATCATAAAGTAAAACAAATTTAAGTACTGATTTGTGATTTTGATCTTTTCTGTATTTCAAACATATCTTCTCCTTTCATTTGTTTCGTTATATAGTTAGCTAATTTTAAGTTCATAATGTTTCTTCCCTCTTTTTTAAAATCAATTCCACATAAAATCGAAGATAAATTTATGATAGAATCAATTATAGGTGTAGAAATTTCTAAGAATTCTCCTAATGACGCCATAGGTACAAGTCCAGTTGGAACATCTTCAGTGAAATATCTAGTTATTAATTCTTTTGGAGCAACAATATTTTTATATGCTTTTATTTTTTGAATAGCTTTATAGATACTGTTTGCTTTAATTCCATAAGATTTCTCCACCCATTCACAAAAGTATATT
>JAGXNU010000163.1 GCA_019894815.1 Promethearchaeota archaeon | reverse complement strand
CAAGAAATTCCGTGTAATCCTTGCACATCTGTGTGCCCTCAAGAGCAAATTGAGACCGTGGACAACTTAATCACGCAACTACCCTATTTTAAAGGCGAAGAGGACTGTATAGGCTGTGGACAGTGCGTTGCTGTATGTCCGGGATTAGCAGTGACGTTAGTTGACTATCG
The DNA here is from genome assembly GCA_019894815.1 of Promethearchaeota archaeon. Taxonomy (GTDB): domain Archaea; phylum Asgardarchaeota; class Lokiarchaeia; order Sigyniarchaeales; family SOKP01; genus SOKP01. The sequence goes on along the minus strand of JAGXNU010000163.1, from coordinate 4,419 downwards.
AAAAGACAAGGATTACCCATCAGTTACATTTCCTGTCGAATTAACTTCTGAAAAAATAAGTGTTGGGCAAAAAGTTATCGTCGTAAGCGATGACCGAGAATTAGGTGAATTTGAAGTTAATCGGTCAAGATTTCTTAAAGAGTTTCCGAAAACTCTATTAATTACTGTCAAAATTCCCGCTAGATTAGCTAAAAATGCCGTCGCTATCAAACTTCAAAAAACTACTTATGATGAACCTATAGATAAATATCAAAAAACATATACTGACGACGATGTTATAGTTTGTAGGTGTGAACGCGTATCTGTGGGAGAAATTCGAAAATGGATTCGATATGGAATTAAAGATTTTAACGAATTAAAAGCTTTGACTAAAGTTGGGATGGGAGCCTGCGGCGGGAAGACTTGTACTCCATTAATTAATCGGATTTTTCGTGAAGAAGGCGTCTTACCAGAAGAAGTTATTCCGGGCTCAAATAGACCATTGTTTATAGAAGTCCTTATGAGCGCTTTTGCTAGAGCAAAAGTAAAGAAAGGAGGTAAATAATCCTGGTAGAATATGACGTGATCATCATTGGTGCAGGAAGTATTGGGGTTCCAACTGCATTAGCAACCGCCAGTGATGATTTGAAAACATTAGTGATTGATTCTCTACCATCAGTATCTCAAGCAGATAATAAGCATGCTATTGGAGGTATCAGAGCAACTCACACCCAAAAAAGTAAAATCTGGTTATGTCAGAGATCTATTGATATTTTTAAGGGTTGGGAAGAAAAATTCGGAGATGATATTTGGTGGGAGCAAGGAGGATATTGTTTTGTGGCTTATACTAAAGAACATGAGAAAATGCTAAAATCAAGTATTCAATTACAAAAATCATATGGTTTGGATATAGAGTATGTCAGCAAAGAGGAAATAAAGGATTTAATTTCAGGAATTAATGAAGATAACTTACTTGGGGGTACATATAGCCCTGGGGATGGTAATGCTTCTCCTCTTCTTTCTCTTCATGCTTTTTATCGCCAATCAAAAGAAAAAGAAGCAGAATATAGATTTAATGAAACTGTAACAGCTATTATAACTAAAAATGGCACGATAACGGGATTAAAAACAAATAAAGGTAAATATAACGCTACCCAAATAGTTAATGCAGCAGGTGGAGATGCCAATACCATAGGAAAAATGGTAAACGTTGACTTGCCCGTGATTCCAGAATCACATGAAGCGGGTATTACTGAGCCCGTAAAAAAATTCTTCAATCCCATGGTTGTCGATATACGACCTGCTATAGATAATGTTTTTGGAAATTCTAAAAATTATTATTTTTATCAAAATAAAGAAGGCAAAATTTTATTCTGCCTTACTCCAGAACCAAGTATAATTGGAAAAGACAGAAGAGAAACGAGTTCATTCCTCCCTCAAATTACTAAACGAATGATTTCATTAATGCCCCGATTGAAAAATATAAAAATCCGTAGAACATGGAGGGGTCTTTATCCCATGACTCCTGATGGAAATCCTATTCTCGGGATTGTAGAAGGTATAAACGGATATATTAATGCTGTCGGGATGTCTGGTCAAGGATTCATGCTGGGTCCGGGTATAGGTGAACTCTTAAGTAGACTTATTCAGACCGATTTAACTACTCAAGATAAAGATATTCTTAATGATTTTTCCTTTACAAGAGATTATGATAAAGAAGAGGATTTAAAGTAAAAATTTAAAGAAAGCTTCATATATTAATTAAAACACGTAAAGTGAAAAAAATGGTTAGACATTTACTAAAAATATCAGATCTTTCGAAAGAAGAATGTGAAAAGATAATCTATAAAGCTATAGAAATTAAAAATAATCCTGAAAAATTTAAAGCTGCATTGAAAGGAGAAACTCTTTTAATGTTATTTGAAAAACCTTCATTAAGAACAAGAATATCTTTTGAAACAGGAATGCAACAATTAGGTGGGCATGCGATATTTTATTCTATAGTAGATTCTCCCTTAGGGAAAAAGGAAAACATTCACGATACTGCCAAGGTAGTATCATTATATGTCAATTTGATCGCTGCAAGAGTATACAAAAGAGAAGACATGCAGAATTTCGCTAAAGATTCCAGCGTTCCATTAATTAACATGCTTGACGATTTTGCTCATCCTTGTCAGATTCTATGTGATTTTCTTACCATTAAGGAAAAAAAGGGACGCCTTGATAATTTAAAGATGTCATTTTTTGGAGATGGATATAATAATGTTACATATGATCTCATGAGAATGTGTGCAATGTTTGGATTAAGAATGGATGTTGCGTGTCCAAGTGGAACTGATTATTCTCCTGAACAGGAAGTTTTAGATGAAGTAGCGGAATTATCAAAAATTTCAGGTGCTGTTGTAAGAGTAGTTCATAACGCTAAAGAAGCGGCAAAGGACTCAGATATTATTTATACAGATTCATGGATGTCTTATGGGATCCCTAAAGAGCAAGAAGAAGAGCGTAAAAGTATATTCATGCCGTATCAAGTAACTGAAGATATAATGAAACTTGCGAAATCGGGTGCTATTTTTATGAACTGTCTCCCTGCGATGCGAGGAGCTGAACAAACTGCTGAAGTAATAGATGGTCCTCAATCAATCGTTTTTGATCAAGCGAGAAATCGACTTCATGGACAAAAAGCAATCATGCTATTTCTAAGGGAAAAATTCTAATTCTCTTTTTTTTATGCAAGAAATTCAACTAAGAGATATTCCTCAACTTGAAGTCTTACTTCTATAATAATTAAATTTTAATTTTTGGTTTCTCTTACAATAAATTTATAATTTTATTAACAATACTATTATTTTTCATACTGAGATAGGAGTTGACTAATAATAAAAACATTAATCATAGCACTTGGTGGAAATGCTCTCATAAAACCCGGAGAGAGAGGTACCACTGAAGAGATGATTAATAATTTACGGGAGCCAATTAGACAAATTGCTGAATTATCAAAAAATTATAACATTGTTATCACGCATGGAAATGGTCCACAAGTAGGAAATCTTTTACTACAACAAGAAGCCACTGAAGCTGTTTCAAAGAGACCTCTACAAATATTAGTGGCGGAAACTCAAGGTCAAATAGGGTACTTGATTGAATCAACTCTAGATGAAGAATTAATGAAGCTGAACTTGGATGATGAAAAACTTTTCCTAACAGTACTTACATACGTCAAAGTTGATCCAAATGATCCTGCCTTTAAACATCCAACAAAACCAATCGGACCGTCATATACGAGAAAAAAAGCGGGGTATGTGAAAACTTCTAAGGGATGGAGGCGAGTAGTGGCTTCCCCCAAACCAAAAAAAATCTATCAATGGCGTGAAATTAAAAAATTGATGGCACTTGGAAACTTTATAATCATTGCTTGTGGAGGCGGAGGAGTTCCAGTCATTAAGATTAATAAGGGATTGCAAGGTGTTGAAGCCGTAATTGATAAGGATCTTGCAAGTGCGAAATTAGGTGAACAAATTGGAGCCCAAATACTCTTAATTGCCTCTGATGTTGAAAAAGTTGCCTTAAATTTTGGTCGAATCGACTATAAATACTTGGATCTTCTTTCCACAGATGAAGCTCGAAAATACATGAAAGAAGGACACTTTCCTGTTGGTTCCATGGGTCCTAAAGTTCAAGCTGCGATAAATTTTCTAGAATCTGGAGGTGAGCGTGCTATTATAACTTCTATTGAAAAAATAAAGGAAGCAATAGAAGGAAACGCGGGTACTCAATTTATTTTAGAAAAAAATGCTAGTTAGTCTAGCCAAAAACTCATTTATTAAACAACGAGTACCTTTTCTATTATATTTAGTGCCCAATCAATTTCTTCTTGGGTAATTATCAAAGGTGGTGCAAATCTAATGGTTGTAGAATGAGTGTGTTTAGCTAGTACCCCATTGTCTTTAAAAAATTCGACAATATGCCTTGCATCTGATTCAAACTCGACGGCCATTAAGAGTCCTTTGCCTCTAACATCCTTTATTGGGACTATAGTTTTCTTTTTTGCAATATTTCTAAGCCCTTCTAAGAAATAGACCCCAAATTCTTTGGATCGTTGAGCTAAATGGTCGTCAATATGAATTTCTATCGATTTCATGGCGACCGCACTAGCCAGAGGATTTCCGCCAAATGTTGATCCATGCGTTCCAGGCTTAATAACATCAGGACCAATTATATCTTTAGTAGTGACTACTGCGGAAACGGGATAAACACCTCCTCCAAGCGCTTTTCCAAGTAAAATCACGTCAGGCTTCACATTTTCGTGATCAACTCCAAAAAATTCCCCGGTTCTTCCAAAACCAGTTTGAATCTCGTCAGCGATCATCAGAACATCGTACTTTGTACAGATCTCTCTAACCTTCTTTATGAATCCTTCAGGAGGGACTTTCACACCAG
>JAGXNU010000162.1 GCA_019894815.1 Promethearchaeota archaeon | reverse complement strand
CTCAAGAATACATTTTTGAAGAATTTGATTGTCAGTTTCGTCTTGCTTCTCTACGCTAATAAAGAACACAATAGCATTCTCAAGTGCTCCTTCCTTATTTTTTTCAGTAAGTTCTTCAAACACCTTGGAACGACTTCTTTTAGTTGTTATATACCTAAAATAATCACAATGAAAAGATAAAAAACGCATTATGATAAAAGAAAGAATGAGGAAAATATAAATTTGGTTATTAGAGATATCCTGTCTCTTCGCTTGTTAAAGATAATCCCATGATCTTTGAGCTTAAGAAATCCATTTCTTTCCCTCGATTTTCTACTAAGAATTTTACCGCATTTTCAGTGCTTTCATGTTCATGAAAAATTTTCGATACTGCTAAAGCAACTGCTCTTGGATCGTCAAATCCGGGATAGAGTAAACTTCTTCCAACTAAACACCCTTTAACATTTTTACCTGCCCCCAATCCTTTTTCGAAGTTTTCTAAAACATCAATAGGGTTGCCTGTACTTGCTCCACCGAGCATCAAAATAGGATTACTTGTACTTCTCGCAACATATTCATAATTCTCTACATATGGAATTTTCAGCCATATGTTTAAAGAACCACCACCTAAAGCAGTTGCAATGCCGATTGTTTTTATCATTTCTTTTGAATCCAATATTACATGATAGCGATCATCACTACCCTTTCTTACAGGTAAGGGTTCAAGAAACACCGGGAGATCGTATTTATTACATTCTCTTATCATTTTAGAACAAAGTTCAATAGTTCTTTGACTGTACTTAGCCATTTTCGAGTTTAAATCCAATCTAAACATCATTTTTGCTCCATCAAGTCCCAAACGCCTGATATCCTCGATGGTGTAAGCAGTTACACGGTCATCCATTTCATACATCGAGCCAGATAATCCTCCTCTATTTGTACACCCGATTAAAATCTTATCATCCAAAAAACTAATGCCTTCCTTCTGCTTGAATAAGTAATTTAATATGAACAGATCATCCATGATGTCTGGAGTTGTCATTATTCCATCCACTTCATCAAGGGTTAAAATACGAACGATACGACCTAAGTATTGTTGTCTATCGCCCATCGCAATATCATCAGATCCAACATTCGTTACTCGTCTTGCAGGATGATCAGCTGCAATTATCACTAAATTTTCGTTCCAAGGCTGAGTTCGTTTAACTCGATTTTTATATTCTTGTTTTAAGAGGTTACCAATATTATTCCTCTTTTGATCTGAAATCATGTAGAATATTTTTTCAGGTAAAAAGCGTCTAGTTTTAAACCTATATGATCCAAGGGCATAATTAACATCAATTTGTTGTCTTGCTTGTTCAAACCCAGCGATTGCTACTTTGACGACCGATTCACTCAACTGTCTATCTCGAGGAGCGTATTCAAATCCTATTCCCGAATCATATTCTACATCATTAAGTATCTTGAGAAATTCTTTTAGAATTTCAGGTGTAATATTTCCATTTGGATAATCCATCGAGACATGAGAGTCGCCATAATTTGGATCTTCCTTATCCGAAACACTATTTGCAATATGAATCCAATTTAAAAACGGAAAAATTGACCGGATTACATCAACATTTTCGTGTCCAAAATCGTTTTTTATGAGGAACATGTGAGAAAGATCATATAATAAACCAAATTCTTCATAATGATAGATCTTTCTTATATCTAATGCGATTTCTCTTGCCTCATCTGAAGGTCCAATCAATTGATTTTTATGTCCTGGTTCATCCAAGCGATCAAAAGTTTCTAATGTCATCTTTAAGGGCTTTACTTTAAATTTTGTTGCCAATTTCTTATTATAATTGCATAATTCGTCAATAGATACTACCAGAGAGCTAAGTGCAACCCGTCTTTGTCGTAAACCATTTTTTATAGCTGAATCTTCTCCACTTAAGAATATAAATTGTTGAGCTCCAAATTCATAAGCTTCATTTAAATGTCGCTTTAATCGAAGTACCGCATTTTTCCTTTCTAATTCATCAATAGAGCTGATATCCGTACGTGCGATTAAATTATCTTCGTTAATTAATTGGACAGGTCCAACAGAGTAAGAAATATAGTTAAATTCTTTAATCAAGTTAATAAATTTAGACTTAATATCTGGGTCTTTAATATGAGTTATTTCAATCCCATTAAAATAATTCAAGGATTTCAAAAACTTGACGGAGTCTAACAAATATTTCTCTGGAGCTTCTCCTAAAATTGTTGTATTCCCCAATCTTGGTCCGGGAAATGCCATAAAATGTACAATACTCTTTATGTTATCTTCAAAAGCCATTTTTTTCTCCTTTAAATAAATATTTTTTGTTGTTTTATATTCTCAATTTTTGTAACAGTAAATTATCTATTTAAAATTATTGTCATATTTTGTGATTGCAAAATTTGAATTGATATCCGTACTTAAATTTTTTAAGTGGAAAAAATAATTAATATACATGAAGGTTGAGTTTAATAAACAAAATTGGATCCTTCGAGCAATAAATATATTTAATTCTTTAGAATTGAACATCATCTATAGTACACCCGAAATTAGGAATTTCTTAAGAGATAATTTTTCTGACTCTATTAGTATACCTACAACAGCTGATTTATTGTCAGCCATAATCCATGGTCAAGAAAATGGCTTACAATTCATGATTAATAATAAAATAAGAAAATTGATACAAAAAAAGACTAAGGGTAATAATAAACTCTATGAATTAATAGAAATTTAAAAGTTAAGATTAATAAAAAAAATGATTTTTAATTTTTATTTAATTATTATTTAATTATACACATTAATTAATGGAAAGTGAATAAAATAATGGCAGATATACCTCTTATTGAAAAACTTGGTTTCGATGTTAAAGATAAAGTCGTGATTTTTCACATAGATGATATTGGGTTTTCACATTCTTCAAATTTGGGCGCATTTGAATGCTTAGATTTTGGGGTAGCTAGTTGTGGATCGATTATTACAACCGCTCCTTGGTTTTTAGAAGCAGCATCAATTTATAAAAAGAATCCAAAGCATGATATTGGGGTTCACTTGACACTCACGTGTGAATATGAACTTTATCGGTGGCGGGCAATATCCAGCGTAGACCCTGCAACAGGATTATTAGATTCTGAAAAATCCTTGTGGCGTACAACAGAAGAAGCAGTTGCAAATATAACTCCAAAGGCTGCCGAAAATGAAATGCGCATGCAAATTCAAATGGCTATTGATGCAGGAATAAATATTACTCATATAGATTCGCATATGGGAACTGTAATGGATCCGAAATTCATCATGATTTATCTAAAATTAGCTCGTGAATTTAAAGTTGCTCCATTTTTACCAAGGGTATCTAGAGAAGATCTCATTTCTTTAGGGCTTGGTGATCAAGCAGATATTTACCTGAAAATGTTTGCTAAAATAGAAGAAAGTGGAGTTCCACTTTTGGATCATCTTGTTATTGACACTTTAGGACCTCAATCTAATAAAGTTAAATATTATTGTAGGCGGTTTTCTCAAATTAAACCTGGGCTCACTCATTTTTTATTTCATCCCGCAAAAATGAGTCCTGAATTACAAGCAATCACTCCTGATTCAGCCTCTTGGCGAAACAAGGATTATGAAGCATTTACTAATCCTCGGTTAAAAGAATGTGCTGAAGAAAATGATTTGAATATAATTGGTTATAAAGAAATTACTGACTTAACTTACCCATAGATATTCTTTTAAATCTATCCCAAACTCGCTTTTAAATTTAATTCCTTCTTCTTTTAACAAATTTTTTTGATAATAACGATCTTTATCAGAATTTAGCGCGATTAAGCCCTTAGAATTAATGACACGATGCCAGGGTAAATCATATTTCTTTGAGGAAGAATGCAATATCCAAGATACTTGTCTAGCAGCTCTTGGATTTCCAGCCAACTTAGCGATCATTCCATAAGTTAGAACTTTCCCCTGAGGAATTTTTTTTATTATCTTGATGACTTCTTGAGTAAATTCACTAGGCATTTCTTTCACCATGTCTAACTTGGATTACATCATGCAACAATATTTATATTTCTTTCCACTTCCACATGGACAGGGTTCATTTCGCCCAAATTTAAGATTTCCAATAGGAGTAGCTTCTTTCACATTAAATTCCTTTCTCAGTTCTTCTGCTAATAATTTAAAACGGGGATAAGTGTGAGCATAAAATTTTTTCCATCCTTGACATAATCTGCTAAGAGGTTTTGGTGTTGTGCCTCCAAGTCGAAATTTCGGACAATCTCCATTGCATAATTGAACAAAAAGACAATTATCACAACTTTTATTCCATAAAGCTTTTTGCTTTCCAAATCGTAGATAGATGGGTGATTTTAAAAAGTCATCCCAATTACCCGTTTTTATATTGCCCAAAACGAGATCGTCTCTCACAAAAAAATCACACGGATAGATACTCCCGTTATGATCAACAACAAAATATTGACAGCAGTTATTATTCATATAACAAACATTGTACCGACCATGCACTAAATACTCCATAATGGAGTCAAACAGCCTTATAGAAACTTTACGCGTATCTTCCTTTACCCATTTATCAAAAAGTTCACATAAAAAA
>JAGXNU010000161.1 GCA_019894815.1 Promethearchaeota archaeon | reverse complement strand
CTATAGTTTTGCTCAAATGCCCGGTACATTTTATGGTGGAGTCATGGGAGTAATCCAATCCTTCTATTTTGCATGGATGGGATTGTTAAGCATGTGGCTTTTTATAGCACAGATTATATATGCGATTTGGAATGTAGTAAACGACCCGATTTTTGGGAATGCAATTGGAAATACACGATATTATAATAAAAAAAGAGGGGAAGTCCAAAGATATATCCCATATATTAAATTTGGGGCTCCGATTTTTAGTTTATGTTTTGCATTGGTATTTTTTCCACCAGATGCGTGGAGAGGGCAAACCTCTAATCTTACCATTCAAGTTTGGCTTTTTATATGGTATCTTGTAAGCCAAATTGCCTATGATACTTTGTTTACGCTTGTGTTATGCGCTCATGTAGCACTACTCCCTCAAATGACATTAAATCAACGAGAAAGAGAAAAAATTCAGCTAATGGGCACTGCTTTCATGTTACCCGCAATTTTATTTGGATTTATTGTTCCAGTTATATACTTAGCAAATCCTTCAACAGCAACAATTGCCCAATTTCAATTGCTTGTTGTGATTATAGCTATTTTTGGGATATTTCCTTACTTAATTTTATCAAAATATGTACGCGAACATAGTGAACATATTCCCGAAAATAAAACCCCACTATTTAAGTCAATAAAACTCGCTTTTAAAAATCCATCTTTCAGAGTATATGTAATATATGACGGGGTTTCAGTCTTACTGTTGAATTTAGTGATGGTGAGTTTACCCTTCTACTTAACTTGGGTTTTAGGACCTATGGATGGATTTAATATGCTTCTATTCTGGATTGGACCAATTATCTGCTTGTTAATTTCAATTCCTATAATTTTAAGAATTGCTACAAAGCTCTCAACAAAAGCTTCAATAACTTATTATCTTAGTGTTTTAACCGTTGGATCATTTTTCAGCTTCTTTGCTGGACTTTCAGGTAATTGGGTTCTTGTTTCGCTTGGGTTTTCAATATTTATGCTAGGTTTTGCCGGAGACTTTATTCTACATAATCCAATGCGGGCTGATACAATTGACTATGATTATTGGAAAATTTCGGGAGAGAGGCGAGAGGGTCTCTATGCGGGTGTAGGGCCCTTACTTAGCAAACCCATGATAAGTGTTGCCTTAGCGGTGCCACCAGCTTTAATGACTGCTTTTGGTTTAATATTTGTGGATGCTATTGGTGGATTATCAGCAACTCAAGGTTTAACTGCAGCTTCTTTAAGCATTAACCTTAGTATGACCCTCATACCTGGAATTGTATGTCTAATCGGTTTAATAGTATGGGTAAAATATTATCCTTTAACTGGAGAGGTTGTAAAAGAGATGAAAAAAGAAGTCCGCATCATGCACGAACAAAAAAGAAAGGATTATGAAGAGAGTCGTCGCGTATAGATTTGCAAAATTAAAAGCCTTACATCGATATACTCTTTTAATTATTTTATTTCAATTATTTTTTTTGCTGTATCCAAAAAATTCGAGCTAATCATTGTAGGTTTTATCCCTTCAACTTCTAATTCATGAAAATGTTTCTTACCATGACCACTAATCAAATACACGGTTTTGGATCCGGCATTAATCCCAAATAAAATGTCTGAAGGATGATCCCCAATTACCCAGGAATTATTTATATCCACATTCCATCCATCAACAATTTCTCTAATAAATTTCAATTTTGGTTTCTTACACTCGCATTTATCTTCATTTACGTGTGGACAATAAAAAGTTCTTTCTATCCTTATCTGATTCTCATTTAATATCCTAATCAAGTGATCATTGAATTCATGGAATTCTCTATCTGTATAATATCCTTTTCCAATACCAGATTGATTTGTGACAATAAAAAGAAGGAATTTCTCTTGTAGAATTTTTAAGCCTTCAATGACTCCAGGTAAAAGCTCGAAATCTTCGACTTTGTAAGCATAATCTGTATCCTCTATTAACGTTCCATCTCGATCTAGAATAATTGCATTAATCTTTCCCATATCAAGTAAGATTACATTTCACTCAACATAACTTTGATCTCTATATTTTATTGAGATTTAAAAAAAAAGCGTGAAAAATCAAGCATTAAAAGAAAAAGAATATTAATACAGCCAAATAAGCAACTCCTAAAATTATATGATATATAGCGAAAATGCCGCCAGTTTTTAGCAATCTTTTATAGTTCATTTCATCTACACAATACCTTTTTGAGAGCTCTAAAGTCATCATATCGGCAGCTGATCCTTGGGGTAATATATTTCCTCCTAAGTTTATTCCTAATATGAATGCGATTAATATGGGTGTAGCTGCGAATCCAGTATCCATTAAAACTTGTAGAATAGGAATAAACAGGACGGTTACTGGAAGATTATCAAGAAGTCCCGATAGAATGGAAGTTATCACCAAAATGAAGATGCATAATAAGAAGAGATTAGCGGGAGCAACACTTAATACAAAATCTTCAAGGAATTGGATAATTCCCACTTTTTCAAAACAAAACACCAAAACAAACAAACTAATAAAAAAGAATATTAACTTGAAATCAACTTTAGTTAAATAATAAGAGAGATCTGGTTTACTTTTTCCAGATTCCCTCCTCCTTGGATTTATAAAAACAAAGATTAACATTCCTAATAATCCCACAAATAAAATGTTAGGAATAACGATTAATAGAATAAACAGGACGCCAAGTGCAATAAAATTACTATAAAATACTTTTTTATCAATAGGGTCCTCTAAAATTGTTAATTCATGTCCTTCTAAATGACCAATTTCCAATGGTTCTTTATTTTCTTCGCAATGTGGGATCCAAATATCAGTAAGATGTTTTTTTACTATGAAATAATCTAACAAGAAAAGCGTTGATAAAGTCCCCATGATGAAAAATACACCAAGATTTAAAAAAAACCATTGTGATGTGAGCGAGAAATGATTTGCAATTAATAAATTCTCCGCAGAACCAAAAGGAGTTAATGTAGAAGCAAGGTTAATACAAATCGTCATGCCTAAAAGGATTGGAGCGGGGTTAATTTTCATTTTTTCACTCGTCTTAATAATCATCGGAATAAATATAATCGCCACAGAAATATCTTCAATAAACGCCGCACTTACAGTTGATATAAGACAAATAATCCAAAAGAACTTCCTAGTATTCGTACTAAATTTATTAGTAATTCTCCTGGCTATATCTTGAAATATAAAATTTTCTTCTAGTATAGCCACAATTGTAAACATTGAAAGTAAGAAAAATATCACTTCCCAATTTACTGATAGAAAAAATTCCTCCATGGATACAACTTCAGGAGAAAAAAAATATGTAGCAGTAGCCGCAACGAGCATTGCTCCCATGCTGTAAGTCAAAAAATCTACGGTTTCTCTGAAAAGTGCAATAATAACTACAATAAAGCAAGTAATAACAAAAATTTGTAAAGAAATCAACATGATTTTGGTAATTTCCTTCTATTTTATAACTTAAACGATATACATTAGAAAATTAATGGTAATCTAAAATATTTGATATTATTATTATAAAAAAAAGAAAAAAGTATTAAAATTTTCTAGATAAAATTTAACTCTTCCACAACCCGTGTAAGTTACAATATTCTCGAGCGCCTACAACATCGGTATCTGCTACAACAAATGTAGTTTTAGGTTCGTTTCCAGGTTTTAAAAACTTGCGCTTATAACAATTGTCTTTGCAGATTAATTCAATCCACATGATATAATGCTCTTCTGTCATGGGGTGTGGAGTTCCCATTGATACACCAACATCAACTGTGACTTTGTTTCCTTCAATCGTAATTTTAGGAACGTGTTTCTCTCCCTTCCAATCACCAGTTTTTTCTTCTTGTAAAACCATGGGCTCTCCGCAACAAATAGTATCAGGTACGCCTGGTTTAAGGATTTCTATTACTTTTCCACAAACGTTACATTTATAAATTGTTTTCTGTTTCATAATCGTTCACAATCTTCTTTTAGGATGTTTTGCATGTAAGAATTGATTTCTTACTATTTAATTATTTTGCTTAAATTTTATAATAAACATGCTAGAAATAAGTAAAAGAAAAAAAATAATAATTCTAAAAATCTTCACATTTTTTCATGAAATAAGCTCTGGGATGCGAACAACTAGGGCATTTCCAATCTTCGGGAAGCTCGTCCATGGTTACTTCATACCCGCATTCAAGGCAAATCCATACTATTTTTTCTCCGCGTTTAAAGAAGATATCATCGCCTACTAATTTTAACAATTTGCCATACCTCTCGGAATGGTGTTTTTCGGCGGAGGCAATTGCTCTAAATCTCTTAGCGATTTCTGGATAACCTTCTTTTTCTGCGGTGTCAGCGAAGCCGGGATACATCTCTTGCCATTCGTAATCTTCACCCGCAATCGCAGATTTCAGATTTTCTTCTGTAGTACCATATGTAGTAGGACCCTCAGCTTTTATCTTTAATTCTTCGAATTCTTCTTCTTTCTTAAGAGTTTGGAGCATCTTATAGTTCCACCCACCGTGTTCCCTTTCTTGATTTGCAGTTTCTTCAAAAATTTTTGAAATTAGTGCATATCCTTCTTTTATAGCGATTTTAGAAAACAATGTAT
>JAGXNU010000160.1 GCA_019894815.1 Promethearchaeota archaeon | reverse complement strand
GAATATATTAGTTCTAATTCAGATTCTTCTACGATAAAATGCTCAGGTAGATTAATTCTAATTATATCCAATTCAGTTGCTTTTTCAGGATATGTCAATTTGATCCAGACCTTAATCCTATCTTTTAAAGCTTCTGAAAGCCTATGAGTTCCGGAAAGTTCTTCAGGATTCATGGCAGAGATGAAAAAGAAATCTTCATTCGCTTTAATCCTTCCTAAATGAGGGATACTTATTGAAGTTTCTTCTAATGGCTCCAAAAGTGTATTTTGAGAATATTCCGTTGCTCTATTAATTTCATTTGCTAAAAATGTACCTCCTTCTAGCATGGCGCTTAGTAATGGTCCGGAATTAAATGCTTCCAAGGTAAAACCTTTCTTTAATGTAATTGCGGGATCAAAACTTCCAATGAAATGGGAAGGTTTAATGGACTCATCCATGGTTAGCCAATAAAATGATTTATTTTTATTTTCTTTTGCTCTCAAACTTGCAAAATATCTACACAAGATTGTTTTTCCCACACCAGGAGGACCTACTAAGGCAGGAAATAATCCTGTTGACTCCGCATCTCGCAATAACTCTAAAGCTTTTCCATATTGACCCGTAAGAACAATATCGATCTTTTCTTCGGTGATATCTTTAATAAGATGTTTATTGAATAATTCTTCAAATCTCTCTTTATTTGACATTTTTCAAACTTCATGTAGAATTTATGTTTCAATGAAACAATACTAATAATTATAAAAACTTGATAATTTAAAACTTTAAACTTAATAAAATAAAGGTACTATATCTAATTAAGAAAGGAAAAGATGCTGATGATCAGCCCTTATTTTAAAGCAAAAGATTTTGTTTTATTCCATGGAGATGCTATCGAAATCTTAAATCAATTTGATGAGGAATATTTCGATTTAATCTTCGCAGATCCTCCCTATTTTCTATCTAATGATGGTATAACATGCCAATCGGGAAAAATGGTTTCAGTTAATAAGGGAAAATGGGATAAATCGCAAGGTTTTGAAGAAGATTTGAAATTCATTGATAACTGGTTGAACGCTTGTAAAAGAATTTTAAAAAAGGATGGAAGCATTTGGATATCTGGAACGCTACATATAATATATAAAATCGGATACCTCTTGGAAAAAAATGGTTACAAAATCATAAATGACATTATTTGGTATAAACCTAATGCCCCTCCAAATTTATCTTGTAAGTATTTCACACATAGCCATGAAATCGTTTTATGGGCAAGAAAGACCAATAACTCAAAGCACACATTCAATTATGAAATAATGAAAACGTGGAATAATCCTAAAGATAAATTAAAGAATACTGATAAACAGATGAGAAGCGTTTGGTCAATTCCATTGTTATCAAAATCAGAAAAAGAGCATGGAAAACATCCCACTCAGAAACCCTTGGAATTATTAAACCGAATTATAACAGCTTCTTCAAATGAAAACGACCTAGTTTTAGATCCTTTTGTAGGATCGGGATCAACAGGTATAGTCTGCAACGTTCTCGGAAGAAGATTTATGGGAATTGATACCAGTAAAGATTATCTTGATTTAGCTATTAAAAGGTTTGAAGATAAGAAGACAGCATCGTTGTTATTTTCAGCGGGTTCTGATTGAATTTAGTCTTCATACTCAAAATTTTTATAAGCAGTAATACCATAATTTCGTTAACCTATTATTCAATCTTAATTAAAAACTATTCCGTGATTTAAAATGCAATTAGAGGCAATTTCATTTTCAGATTATGAAGATCGTATTGAACGAATGAGAATTAAAATTATCAATCAACCACATGAAATCTGTGTGGAAAGAGCGAAATTAATTACCGAATCATATCAAGAAACGAGGGGAGAACCATCTTCCTTGAGATTTGCAAAAGCAATGAATTATTTCTTGAAAAACATGTCAATTAAAATATGGGATGATGAATTTCTCGTCGGTACTCGAACAACTAAATTAGTTGGAACACCCTTATATCCCGAAGTGAGAATAGACACGATTGAATTGGATCTTGAACTATATAATACTCGTGAGGTCCAAAGTTTTGTGTTTTCAGAGGAAGATAAAAAATTATTAAGAGATGAGATTATCCCATATTGGAAAAATGAGGATGAGACGGTAAAATCAAGATTTAATTCTTTTTTAACTCCCGAGTTAAATGAACTCATGCTTAATCTACTATATATAGTTGATACTCATATTACTAATGGAGTAGGTCATTTCTTTCCAGGTCATCCAAATGTATTGGAAGGAGGATTTGATGCATTACTTTCAAAAACAAAACAAAAAATGGAAGAATTCAAGGATGATCAAGATAAGATAGCGTTTTTAAATACAGTTATAATTATTCTAGATGGAGTTAAACAGTATATTTTAAGATTTTCTGATTTAGCTAAAAAAATGGCATCAGAAGAATCGGATCTTAAAAGAAAAGCAGAACTCCTTGAGATCTCAGAAATCTGTTATAATATTTCTCATAAACCTCCAAAAAACTTTAAAGAAGCACTTCAACTGATATTATTCACCCATATTATTGCAGGACTAGAAGATGGGGGATTTGCTATAAGCATAGGACGATTGGATCAAGTATTGTATCCCTACTATATTAATGACATTAAAAAGGGGATTATGAAACGAGAAGGGGTTAAATTTATCATAGAATGTTTTTATCTTAAGTTAACTACATTATGGAATTATGTTTTACATAAAGGTATTGTTGCTGCTGAAGGCCCACCCATTGCTTCAAATTTGACTATAGGGGGAGTTAACGCTGATGGGAATAATGTGACAAATGAGTTATCTTACATGTTTTTAGAGTCATATCAAAAATTACAAACAGTGCAACCTACTTTCTCTGTACGGGTGAGTCTAAATACACCTGATGAATTGATTTTGAAAACTGGTGAGGCCATAAAGGATGGTGCCAGTATTGCCTTGTTTAATGATGAAGTCATGATTCCTGGTTTAAATGTTCTTGGATATTCCATGGATGATGCCCGAGAATATGCCCCTATTGGTTGTGT
The DNA here is from genome assembly GCA_019894815.1 of Promethearchaeota archaeon. Classification (GTDB taxonomy): domain Archaea; phylum Asgardarchaeota; class Lokiarchaeia; order Sigyniarchaeales; family SOKP01; genus SOKP01. Next base: position 1,584 of record JAGXNU010000160.1, on the reverse strand, counting down.
TGAGCCCTCGCATCCTTTTAAAACGTTTGGATGTACAAACGCAACTGAATTAAATATTGCTAAATGTTTGGAACTCACCTTGAACAATGGAACAGATATGTTCACCAGAAAAAAGTATGGAATCGAAAATTCCAAACCAATTACTTCATATGAAGATTTATGGAATGAATTTGTATTACAGCTTAAACATTTCATAATACCCATGGTTGAAACAATGAACTACCTTGATAGGGCAATAGCGGAGTTAAATCCTCAACCATTTTTATCAGTAACTACAAATGATTGCGTCGAGCGCGGATTAGATATAACGAGAGGAGGGGCTTGTTACGATTTCACTACTACTCAATTAATTGGACTGGCGACGGTGGGAGATAGTCTTGCTGTTATAAAAAAAATAGTTTTTGAGGAAAAGCTTCTTTCATATGAAGAGCTAGTGAAAATGCTCACAAAGAATTATCGAGGAACATATCAAGAAAAGAAAGGTGAAACGTGGCGAGAGATATTTATCAATAAGGTCCCCAAATTTGGTAACGATGATGATTATGTTGATTCTATTGTAAGAGACGTAGCACGCGTTTTTTGTGAAGAAATATTAAAACATGAGAATTTTAGAGGGGGAAATTACAACCCGGGTCTTTATACGACATCATTTCATATTGCTCTTGGTGTATTTACCGCCGCATCAGCAGATGGTAGAAAATCTAGGGATATCTTATCCAATGGAGTAGGTCCAACAAATGGTAGGGATAAAAATGGACCCACAGCCATATTAAATTCTGTGATGAAGTTAGACAACGAGCTGATGACGAATGGAAATTCCGTGATTTTATCTTTTCATCCAAATTCGTTAAACTCTAATACTTTTTTGCCACTGATTAGAACCTATTTTAAAAAAGAAGGAGGATATCACGTTCAATTTAACGCTGTTGGCAAAGAAATACTGTGTGATGCTCAAAAGAATCCTGATCAATATCGTGGTTTAGTCGTGAGAATTGCGGGGTATTCTGTATTATTTAATGAAATATCGAAATTAGCTCAAGATGATATCATCGCACGAACGCAATACTAGATGATATTAGTTATTTTAAAACATAAAAATTATTAGGCACTAACTTTTTTATTTCCTAGTATTTGAATCATAAAAATGGGCCTGTAGATTAGTCGCAGATCGCAAATAATGTTGTTTCAACATGTTGGTAAATTGGTTCGCAATCAAGAGGCCGCGGGTTCAATAAGTTTAATCAATTCGGTTATTCTGGATATTCCCGCCAGGTCCATTAAAAATTCTTTTTAAGGTTATTATTGACTATATTATTATTATCTGATAAGACTAAATTGATCATGCGCCTGAAAAAATTATATATCCTTATTCCAGCTTACAATGAAGAAAAGTCAATAACTTCTGTTATTAATAGCATTCCAACATTTTCAAACTTGGAGAAATTTGTCGTTGTCATTGATGATGGAAGTAAGGATAACACCCTTATGAAAGCGAAAAAAGCGGGAGCGACCGTTTTGTCTAATAAGCAAAATTTAGGACTGGGGGCTGCTTTCAAGAAAGGTTTAGAGTATGCGATTAAAAAT
>JAGXNU010000015.1 GCA_019894815.1 Promethearchaeota archaeon | reverse complement strand
GGATTATATAGCTACCTCCCCCTGTATCGGTAATTACCAAGGTGAATTTAAAATCTCCGTTCATAGCCTTACTAATATTGTTTAAAATTTCATCAATTTCCTGCTGTTTTTCGTGATCTTCATCTTCTCCATCAAGACTGTTTCGATAAATTTGCACTGCTCTCTGAAATCGATCCAAGATTCCTTCTACATTCGTATAATAAAAATCTGCCCGTGGACCCGGTTCTACTAACACTTCTAATTCAGGAATCTCTAACATGGCTACAGGTGAACGATAAATTTTAGATTTGAGATCATTTTCATTCGTTACTTGTAATGTTATAATTCCGGGTTCAAGTCTAGTTGTTAATGGAATCACGTCATTTTTAGTAAACATGCATTCATTACATTCAAATTTAACAATCAGCATTTTGTCTCCGTCGGTCATGTCATAAACGGTTTTGGTCAATTTGATTGTTCCATTAGTACAAGCTGGGCATTTGAATGAAAATTCTTCTTCCATTTCTTTAGCTTTTTCAGACATTGTTAAATTCATTTCTTGATTCTTTCTAAAGTATCTCATGTGGAATTCTTTAAATTATGAAGAGATCCACTTATTTTTGTTGACTAAGATATTTCAAATGATTTATTCTTATTAAAGCGTGCACTTATGAATCTTTTCCAGAAATTTTTAATGGAATGTTAATTATTTTACTCTTATATATTACACTTACATTAATTTTAAAAAGTAATTTTCAATTATCTTCATTATTTGCTTAAACACTTAAAAATGAGTAATGATACTGACATGGAAAAAATTATAGAGGTTACCTTCCACGGTCGAGGTGGACAGACAGCAATTACAGCGAGCCAATTATTAGCGCAACTCGCTTATGAAAAAGGTTTTATAGATGCAATTGCGATCCCAATTATCGGTGCTGAGCGAAGAGGTGCTCCCATTCAAGCATTCACTAAAATTTCAAGAAATAAACCAATAAAAACTTACGATAGTGTAGTCAATCCGGATTATATAATGGTTTTTGATACATCTTTGTTAGAGAATCCAAGAGTGAAAGAATCGATTAAAGAAGGAGTTACACTTTTAATTAATAGCGCTAAACCGATCGATTTAAGTTTATTTCCAAAAAACATAAAGCTCTATTTAGTAGATGCAACTGGAATTTGTATTAATAGAGGATTCATGCATTCCAGTGGACCAATTCTAAATATTCCAATGTTAGGGGCTTTTGGTAAAACTACGGGTTATTATGATCTTAAAGTTATGGAAAAAGTTCTAAAAAAAGAATTTGGAGAAAATAGGTTAGAAAAAAACATGAATGTGGCAAAAGATGCTTATGAGTCTGTAATGGAGGCATGATTATGTCTGAATCTGAAAAATGGAAAAAGATTAATAAATCTAAAGAAGAACGTCCTAAAGTTCAAGAATATAAAAATTGGAAAGAACTATCTCCAATTCCTATTTCACTACCAATTGAAGGAAATATGGGAACGACTGGAGATTGGAGAACGTTTAGACCTATAATAGATCAAGAAAATTGTAATAAATGCGGATTTTGTTGGATGTACTGTCCTGAAGGTGTAATTGAAAAGAAAGAAGATGGGCATTTTGAAATTGATTTATTATATTGTAAAGGTTGTGGAATCTGCGCAAAAGAATGTCCTACTAAAAATATTGAAATGGTTAGAGAGAGTGATTTAAAAGATGGTTGAAGCCACAAATGACTTTGTTCAAGAAAAAGAAACTATTGTAATAAAAGGAAACATCTCTGCTGCTTATGCTGCAAAGTCTGCTAGGGTTCAAGTAATAAGCGCTTATCCAATTACGCCTCAAACAACGGTAGTAGAAAAACTTTCTGAATTTGTTGATAATGGATTAATGCCCGGAACTCAGTATATAAAAGTGGAGTCTGAACATTCTGTAATGGCCTCAGTAATTACAGCAAGCATGGCTGGAACTCGAACTTTTACAGCAACGGCAGGACAAGGACTTTTTTACATGTTCGAGATGCTTCATTGGGCTAGTGGATCCAGATTACCAATTGTCACCACCATCGCATCAAGAGGAGCAGCTCCACCATGGAATATATGGGCTGATTTTACAGATGTTATGAGCTGTCGGGACACTGGCTGGATGACTGCGTTTTGTGCGACTCACCAAGAAATTTACGACGAAGTTTTAATGTCCTATAAAATAAGCGAAGATTACGAGGTTTTATTGCCTAAATTCGTAGCTTATGGAGGATTTATATTATCTCACACATCTAAACCTGTGATAATTGAAGATCAAGATCTAGTTGATTCGTTTTTACCTCCCTTGCCAGATGAAAAGGGATGGCCTCATTTATGGATTGATCCGGAGAGACCTCTAATGTTTGGAAATCTTATCATGCCTTCGGGATTCTATTACGAATTCAGAATGAAAATCCATGACGCTATGATTAGAGCTAAAGAGAAGATAAAGAGTGTCGCAAAAGATTTTGAAAAAACTTTCGGCAGGAATTACGGAAACGGTTTAATTCAAGAGTATAAAATGGAAGGTGCAGATGTAGGAATGGTAATTTATGGAGACTTAGCTCTACAAATGGAACAAGCAGTTGATGATTTGAGAGAAGAAGGATATAAAGTTGGCATGGTTAAATTAAGATATTTTAGACCTTTTCCAGTTGAAGATATTATTAAAATCGCTAAAAAAGTGCCACTTCTTGGAGTTGTTGATAGAGCAACGGCCTTTGGAAGCCCAACGGGAGGACCAGTTAGCAGTGAAGTTAAAACAGCTTTACATGAAGTTGAGGGCACTGCTAGAATACTACCAATGATAAACGGTTTAGGTGGAAGAGAAGTTACTTTGGAACAACAAAAAAATCAATTAAAAATTTTAATAAAACTAAACGAAACAGGAGAGCTCCCTAAAGATATGCTTTATGGCACTTATTGGGATGGATTATTAGAGGTGAAATAGCTTATGGTAAAAATAAAAGAAGCATTAGAATCTTGTCAAGAAGAATTTTTTCTTCCAGGTAATTCTTGTTGTGCTGGTTGCGGTCTCGAAATTGCCTTGCGATGGGCAATGAAAGCATTAGGACCTAATACAGCATTAGTAACACCAGCTAGTTGTTTAAATGTAGTAGTGGGATTATGGCCTAAAGCTGCTCCAAATTTTCCCTTCACAAATATGGCATTTGCAGCGGCAGCGGCAGCGGCAACTGGGATGTCTGCCGCCTTCAAGGCAAAGAATTATAGATTTCCAGATAAAGTATGGGGAGAAATGACAACTCTAGTTTTTGCAGGAGATGGAGGAACGACAGATATTGGCATTCAAGGTCTTAGTGGAGCTGCTGAAAGGAATTCTGATTTTATTTATTGTTGTTACGACAACGAGGCATACATGAATACGGGTATCCAGAGATCATCAAGCACGCCTCACGGGGCTGTGACGACGACAACAACGCTGGGAAAAGAAAGATACAAGAAAAATCTTCCAGCTATAATGGCAGCTCATGAGATTCCATATATTGCCACATGTAGTGTTAGTGAACCGCTTGATATTTACGACAAGTTTAAGAAAGCAAAATCAATTAAAGGAAGTAGATACATTCATATTCTAGCACCATGTCCACCAGGATGGGGATATCAATCCGAAAGTACAATTGAACTGGCGCGTTTAGCTGTTAAAACGGGCTCTTGGATATTATTTGAGATTGAAAATGGTATAACGAAACTTTCAAAAAAGAGCCAACCACTATTAGACCCTTCTAAGAGGACGCCTTTGATCGAATATCTTTCAAATCAAAAAAGATTCTCAAAACTTTCAGAAAAGGACATAATTGAACTACAAGAGAGACTTGATCTTCAATGGTTAAAAATCGCAAGTAAAATAAAGTACCAAGAAAATCCTACTTAAAGTTTTTTATATTTATATTTCAGATCTTTAATACAGTTATAATTGAAGAGATTTCTAATGGGTTTTTTAATAAAGATTAAAGGAAAAGAGCTTAAAGACATTGACTTGTACCTTGAAGTTGCTGTAGATTCAATCATAGAAGGAAAACTTCTTGGTTTTCCAACTGATTCTGTATATGGAATTGGAGGAGATCCTCTTAATACTGAAGTAATTGAAAGGATTTTTAAAATAAAATACCGGGATCGAAAGAAAGGTTTATTATTACTAGTTGCAGATTATGGAGAAGCCGCAAAAATTGCTCAATTCAACAATATGGCAGATATCTTGGTAAAACATTATTGGCCTGGACAATTGACATTGATATTAAATAGGAGTGAAACGTGTATTATTCCAGAAGAAATCTCTGCGTTTCAAAATACTCTCGGTATTAGAGTTCCAGAAAATAAAATTATGCTCAGTATATTAGAGAAATTAAAAGCTAGGGGACGGTTTGGAGGAATAATTGGAACTTCAGCAAATTATTCAGGAGAACCTCCCTCAATAAGTGGAGATGAGGTTGCACGTAAATTTCTCAGTCCAATTGATTTCATTATTGATGGGGGTAGATCTAAATCTAAAATATCCACCACTATTGTAGATTGTACTTCCCAAGAACCGAAATTTCTAAGAATTGGTGTAATAACGGATGAGGAAGTTCTCGATGTATTAAAAAAATCAAAAAACTAAAGATTATGGCAAATAATTTCAATTTTTTAGTATCAACTTCCCGTTTTAATGAGATTAATGCTAAAGCCGAATTATGGTTTACTTTTTTAATATGTGGAGATCAATATCCTATTATTTCAAGTTTAGAATTTCAAGGGTTATTGACAGCATTTACAGCTCTTAAAAAAGAGGACGTTATTTCTAAAATTAAAGAATTATTGAAAACAGATCCAAATTTTTTTCAATATATTTTAAAAATAGTTCCAATTGATTTTGTATGCGAAACTAATATTGATGTCATAAAAGAAATTGTCCAAAGGCATCATAAAGAATATATCAAGGAAGAAGAATCCTTTCGAATAGAATTGAAAAGACGGAATAATGAAATTATTAATAGAACTCAGTTAATTAAGGTTGTTGCAGATATATTTAACAATAAAGTAGATTTAGATAATCCTGATAAGATAATAAGGATCGAAATTTTAGGGAATTTTTGCGGAATATCATTTTTACAATTAAATGATATAATAAAAGCTCCTAAAGAGAGTCATGAAATTTAATTAATCTTTATTTTCTCTAAACTTAAGAGTGCCATTTTTTCACATATTAAATCATTTAATACCTTGTATAAATTAATTAAATCTTCTTTAGTGGGTGCTTTCGATAATAAATTTAAGCCATATGTTTTTAAGACAACAGAAATTTGATTATCAGATATTTGGAAATAATCTTTAACTCGTTTAAATTTATCATAATTATTTTTATTCAAATCAAGAGTCAAACGTTTAGCATTTAATTTTTGAAGTATGATTTCATCAATTAAGGAGAGCTCCGTTGAAGAGGAGATTATGCAATATGTGAGTTTTTTGTTGGATAGGCGCATGGATTTCAATCCAAAATGATTTAAACTTTGCTTAATTTGTCTTTTTGTCGCTAAATAAAGAATAAATTCTAAATTTTTTTTATTAGATATATTTATCCCATTAATAAACGCTTTAATTGTAAAATAGCAGGCGTTAAACACGTGTTCTGAGTTTAAAATGAGCTCATCGTTAAAAAATTGTATCATTGACCCTTTCTTGTCTTTTTGAATACCCTCAATCAATTTAAAGAGATCTTCCAAACTCAATGAGTTTAATCCCAATTGGATTTTTGAAATACCAATACTATATTTCAAGTCGATTTCATTAATTAAAATTGATTTTATAATCATACTGGAATGCTCCAATTAAGCCAGATTGGCATATTAATCCTTATAATAACAAAAATAGAAAGTAAGGTTAATAAATAAAACGTGAATATCCAATCTTTAGTTGTATATTTAATCGTAAAATAATATGTCCGTTTCTTTTCACTTCCAAAGGCTCTTGATTCCAATGCTTCTGCGACATTAAAAGCTCTTTTTATAGAGCTTATTATTAGAGGGACTAAGAGAGGAAATAGATTTTTCACTTGATTAATTATACCTTTTTGTTGCATTTCATACCCCCTGCTTTGTTGTGCATCCATAATATTTTGTGCTTCTATTGCAATAGTAGGAACAAATCTAAATGCTAATGAAAATGAGAAGGCAAATTCGTATGGGACTTTCATAGAGATTAAAGATAAAGCTAAATCATTTGGATCAACAGTTAAAAAAAATACAGAGAAGGCGGATAGCATTATCGATATTCTAAGAACCATTGCCATTGCAAAACTCAATGAAATAAATAACGTATTTAAAAGTATAATGATGACAAAGAGAAACGACATGCCCTTTAAGCTTTTAAACCATGATTTGAATAATCTACCAAGAAGTATGAGAGGTATTAAGCTAATAAACAATATAAATAAGGGAACTATTTCATTAAACATTAAAGCATTTATTGTATAAATAATAGCAAATAAGAGCTTAGCACGTGGGTCAAGGTTGTGTATAAAAGTATTCTTCTTTAAAAATCTAAAAGCATTCAAAAATTGTAAAGACAATTAGTTCACCTCTTTTTTTTCCGTCTCAAAATAGTTAGAGAGGAATTTTACCATATCTACTTTCTGTATAATATTATCAGGTACTTCCAATCCTAAGGTTTTCAATCCTAATTTTAATCTAAAAACTTGAGGTAATATTAATGAGGAACGATTAACAAGAGTTTCATTAGTCAATAATCTGTTAGTTGGTCCATCTGCGAGTATTCTTCCGTTAGTCATTAAAACTACTCGTGGAACATGTTCAAATGCAAATTCTACATTATGCGTAACCATAATTATCGTTTTTTTCTTCTTACTCTCTTTTTCAAGCATATCTAGAAAAATTTTAATTTCATTAGCATCTTGACCGAGAGTTGGTTCATCAAATACCAAAATATCAGGATCACGGCACATAATTGAAGCAATCGCTAATTTTTTTGATTCGCCTCCTGATAAATTCATTGGTGAACGATCCGCATATCTTTCAAATCCATATTCATTTAAAATAGTATTAGTTTTCTCTTCTACTTCTTCTTTACTTAAATCCAAGCTCTTCAAGGAAAATTTTATTTCTTCTGCTACAGTATTTGAAAATAATTGATGCATGGGATTTTGAAAGATTATTCCTACTTTTTTTGATAATAAACCTATTGTGGAAGTGATTATATCTTCTCCTTCAATCAAAACTCGACCAGATGTAGGTCGAAGTAATCCATTTAGCATTCGAACTAAAGTTGTTTTTCCGGCTCCATTTTGCCCCATAACTGCAATGCTTTCTCCTTTATTGATTTTAAGATTTATCTCCTTTAATGCTATCGTTCCATTGGGATAGGAAAAATTCACATCTTGAAAGTGTATCAATGAATTCATCTCATTTAACATTTTTTTGAGCACACCTTTTTAATGCTTGTTCAAGAGATACGGGGATAGATTTTTGGTCTAAATCTAATTGTTTAAAGATCGAATAGATTACAGGTTTATTTATATTCAAGTTATCGAAAACCTCACTTTCTAATACTTTTTCAGTTAAATCATGAATAAGAATTCTCCCCTCTTTCATTAAAATGATCTCATCAACTAAAGATATTAGCAAATCTAATCTATGTTCACTAATTATGATGGTAACCTTTTTTTCTTCTTGTATTTTTTTTAATAAATTAATAATTTTTTGAGCATATAGAGGGTCTAAACTAGCAGTAGGTTCATCTAGAATGATGAGTTTTGGTTCTAATATTAAAATAGAAGCAATCGCAACTCTTTGCTGTTCTCCCCCACTCAATTCAAATGGAGCTTTAGATAAAAGATTTTTAATTTCAGTTAATTCCACAACCTCTTGGATTCTTTCTTTTATAAGTTTAGGGGAAATTCCAAGATTTTCCAATCCAAAAGCTAGTTCATGTTCTACGTTCATCATGATTAATTGATTCTCAGGATTTTGAAAAACAATTCCTACTTCAGAAGAGAGAGCGGCTATGGGTGTTGAAGTTGTTTCTCTACCTTTTACTTCAACCATCCCCTTATAATGACCTGTATAAAATTGCGGAATTAGCCCATTCATACACCGTATTAAGGAAGTCTTTCCTGAACCGGTTTCTCCAGCCAATAAAATAAATCTATCTCCTTCAATTGATAATTTAATATCATTTAAAGCATAGATCTCATTTCCTTTATACCGAAAATAAAAATTATGAAACTTAACTAAGCTCATCGTGTCAGTGGGTCTATTTTTCTTTTAATTATAACGAAAGGTCGTTAATTAAAGTTTGTTTTATTTCATGTATCAATTCATCAAGAATTTCATCAGTTCCATCTTTAATGTGTACACTAGCAGCCCCATTATGACCGCCCCCGCTACCTTGATGTAAATTATTTAAAATTTTACCAAGATGTAATCTTGTTTTCTGAGATACATCATTTTTTGCCCTAGTGGTTATTTTAATACCGGTTTTATCTCTTGAATATACAATACTTACATCAAATCCAACGTTTAATAAAGTAGATGCAACCGTGGCCCTAAAATTGCTCACTTGGGTTATACCAATTAACCAATCTTTTACTCGAATTAATTTTACTCTTTGTAATCCTTTAATTTCAGCAATTTTCTCTGAGTTGTCTTTTTCAAATTCTAATAACTTCTTAACTTCTTGAAACTCAATTTTGGGTGTTAGTAATCTTGAAATAAGTTTTATTGAATTATTATCACCATATTTAAAAAAACCTGTATCTGTTAAAATACCCGCTATGAGAAGAAAAATGCCCGGAGGAGATAATTCTAAAGAATATTGGTTGAAAAATTCATATATTATTTCTGATGTAGAATGTCGAGTATCATCTATTAAATTCAATGGGGAGCCATTTGGATTTAAGTTTAAATGATGATCAATGAATATGAAGGGAAGATCCAGATTTCTAAGATCGTTTACTCCATTAATGATTATTTGATCATAATTATTTGTATCTAAAATTATTATTACATCAATTTTAGAAAGATCGTATTCTTTATCACCATAAAGATCAATTTTGGGATATTTCTGATTGAATTTTGAAATAAATCTCTTTGTAGATTTCGTGAATTTAGAATAGGTTAAGAAAATTTCCTTATTTGGCCAAAATTGATTAAGAAAAAACTTGAAAGCATGTGTAGAGGCGAGTGCGTCAATATCAACTAGATGATGAGTTGTGATTAAAGGCGTCTTGTCCTTTAAAAAATGAATTAATTCATCAATTTTTGATTTATACATGAACTAAACAAGGAGTTAATTTTAGATTTATACATAATATATAATTATACATAATCAATTTTAGATTTATACATGAACTAAACAACGTTTAGATCGTTTTGAAGAGATTTTTGCATGTTATCCAAATTATTTTTAGTCCTGTTGATATTTTGAGCAAGCGTTTTAGATCGCATTTCAAGTGTTATTTTTAGAGATTTTTTTTCATCAAGTAGCTTGTTTCTTTCGCTTTTCACCATGATTCCACCAATATTTTTATATACTACAGTATCAGGTTCTACTTTTTCTAACTCCTCAATTGCGAGGGTAGCTTCACTCATCGAGTTTTCGATTTGCAAATTTTGTTGAGACAAAATTTCCAAATTCCTACTAAGATTGTTCAAATCTTGTATCTTCTTCTTAGTAGCCTCATCTAATTGGTCTAAATTTATACCCATATAAGATATCACTTATAGTTATTATAAATCAAAAAATGCATACAATAATTTGAAATTTACTACTTTAAAAACTGTTTATATAGTAGAAGAAATTTCTAAAGATTGTTCAATGATCCTAAAATTGTTAATTATTTCATTAATAGAAGCTCTAAAAGAAGTGATATCAATACTTTTAATATCAAAAATCAATGAAGAATTATTTTTTTCCATTGTTATTTTTGAACGTGGGGATAATTTTGTGTTGAAATCTGGTAAAAATGATTGATAAGCTATATTACATGTATTAGAATTAGAAAATTTTATAACTACTTGGGATTCAATAGAAAAGCTTTTTTGATTTTCCATTATTCCTCAATAGCTTCTATTTCTCGTTGTTTACGTTTTGAAATCCTATAGGATTCGGCTCCTCGGAGCGTTTCTATATAGTAGGCGCCCCCTGTGAATGTTGCTTCACACTTTCGACAATGCCAAATTCCGGTTGAAATTCTATTAATAGATCCAATAGTTTCGCATTTAGGGCAAGGTATTTTACCACTTTTTTCTTTTTCCATCACTAAGCGCCATTTTTTCCTAACATTTGAACCGTAGCGAGGCCCAAAACTACCATCTATAGTTACTTTCTTCTTTGGCATGTAATCACATCAATTTACAATTAACAATATAACATTATAAAAATTAATATTTCTAATATTTATTGATAAATTAATTTTTCTATTTCATTGACCAATTATCATTTGAACAATTCCTAACCATCTTGAAATTAATATATAAAGAGTTTTAAGGAAGGGGAAATTAAATCTGTTTATTGGGATAATAGTATGAGTTTCCCTAAATTACAAAATATTGGATGTAAGAAATGTATACGATAAGCCTATCATCGAAAGAGGATATATCTGCGAATTTAGTTGGAACAAAAGCAGCTAATCTTATATTTTTAAATCAAAAAGATTTTCCAATTCCAGATGGTTTTGTTTTGACCATAAACGCTTATAAGGATTTTATTGAATTTAATAACCTTACTGAATTGATTAATCAAAATCTAAATTCATATGATGGAAAAAACCCTCTATCAATAAAAAATCTATCAAGCAAGATTTCTGCCGTAATTGATAATGGTAAATTACAACAAAGTTTAATTGACCAAATTAAAATTAATTTAGATTATTTTAATAATGACCCTGTTGCTATCCGTTCATCTGGAACATTAGAAGATCTGCCGAATAGTTCTTTCGCGGGTCAATATGATACATATCTCAACATTAAAGGAATGGAACAAATCCTTATTTATGTTAAGAAATGTTTTGCTTCACTTTGGAGTGAACGTGCTGTTACTTATCGATTTAATAATCATTTAACCAATAAAGAACCAGAAATCGCTGTAATTATTCAAAAAATGGTTCGAGCAGATATTTCAGGGATTCTATTTACAGCAAATCCCATAACATCAGATAAAACTGAATTAGTTATTGAATCAAACTTTGGGTTAGGAGAATCTGTTGTTTCTGGACGAGTTAGCCCAGATCAGTTCACTGTTAAACGATTAGGAAAAATTAAAGGTTTCAAAATTCTAAATAAAAAAATTGGCTTTAAAAATCTTGTAGTAAACCCAAAATCTAATGAAGTAGGTGTAGAATATAATGAAGTATCTGATTTAGAAAGTAATAGAGTTTCTCTTTCAGACAATGCAATAATTAAATTAGTAAAAATAGGAATCGATTTAGAAAAAGCTTTTCAAGGGAATCCTCAAGATATAGAATGGGTCATAGATAATCAGTCCAAAATAAATATTGTGCAATCTAGACCAATTACTTCTTTTGGGCATAAACTTGATACTGAAGAAATTTTATGGAGTAGAGGTTATTCTGATGATTATTGGAATGATAATACTACTCCTTTATTTTTTGATCTTTTAGGAAATCACCTCACGAAGATAGTAAACGTAGAATTAAATAGCATAATGGGTTATCGAAAGATGGATTTCCAACTGCTCAAATTATTCAAGAGTCATGTGTACTTTAATTTAAACGTGTTAAAAAATAAGGTAGAATATGAAATTCCTACATTTATGCGATTTGAAGATGTCTTGAATTATTTTCCCAATGGATCTGGTCCATTTGGTAAGGAAACCATAAAAACGCTTCCGTTTCATCTTAAAAATTATCTAATTGCTCAATTAAGAGTTAAATTCCATGATCCTGATGGAGCAATGTCACGAACAGCAGAAGCATATGAAAATTGGACAAATGAAGTATTTGATCCTTATTTAAAATCATTTGATATGAAAATTGAAAAAATCATAAAGACAAGTGACGAAATTTCTCTGCTGCAGTTAGTAGATGAATTGGATGAAATAATGATTACGCATTATAGATTAGTTAGGTATGGTATACCTGTACATAATATAGGTATGAATTTATTGACTCAATATCTCCTTAACCGATTCCTAAGTAAAGAAGAGTGCCAAAAGACTTTCCCAATCTTAATTTCTGGTCTCGAACATAAATTAACTTTAACAAATGAAAGCATTTATAAAATGGCATCTACTATTCAAGAATCTGAACATCTCAGAAATATTGTTTTAAATAATAATTCAAGCAACATCTATAGCATTTTAGAATCTGATTCTAGCCAAATCGCTCAAGATTTTTTAGGAGTATTAAACGTTTTTCTTGAGGAATATGGTGATAGAGGTTTTACTAGAGAGATTTATTACCCTCGATGGAGAGAATCTCCTTATTTGGTAATGGATATTTGTAAATCTTTGGTTAGAGATAATTTTAACTTCTCTGATAAATCGGAATTGAAGAATGAGAAGCAAAGAATGATAACCAAAAGCCTGGTTGAAACTAAAATTAAGAATCAAAAATTTGGTCTTATAAAATGGAAATTATTCTCTACAATTTTAAAGAATAGTCGCAAGTATATCATATTTAGAGAAAATCAACGCTTTAACCTTGATAAGTGGATTACTCGAAATAGGAGTGTTTTTTTAGAGATCGCTAAAATATTAGTAGATAAAGAAATAATAGAGGAAGAAAGGGAAATATTTTTCTTTCATAGACTCGAATTGAACAATCTTTTGAATAATAAATACAAGATTTCCGAAATTGAAAATCTAAAGAGATTGATTAAGATAAGATTAGAGGAATTCGAGAGATATGAAAATCAAATTCCTCCTAAATTTATTTTAGGGTCGAGAGAATATGATGACGTGTTTCCATTCGAGCGAGATAGTGAAATATTAAAGGGAATCCCGGCAAGTCACGGAATAATCACTGCTCCTGTACGAATATTAAATGATGTCAATGAAATCTTAAGTGTTCATTCAGGTGAAATACTAGTGGTTCCAAGAACAGATCCCGGTTGGACTCCTATCTTTTCAAAGATTGGAGGATTAATTACTGAAACTGGAGGAATTCTCTCACATGGTGCTGTGGTATCAAGAGAATATGGTATTCCTGCAGTAACTAATATCACAAATGCCAGAAAACTACTTAAAAATGGTCAAGTAATTACATTGAATGGATTTAATGGAGAAATACAATTAAATTGAAATTTGAGTGATTTTCATGGAAAGAATCATACATAAAGATAAATTAACTAATCATCCTGAATGGAATGAAAGCTATTATTTTGTTTTTTTTGATAAAACTAATAATATAGGAGGAATGTCTAGGATTGGTTTTAAACCAAATAAGAGTGAAGGGATGACATTCTTTTTTCTATTCTTAGCTGATGGATCTGCCGCAGGATATCATCAAGAAATTAAACTTAAAGATTTTTCTGATAATTTACGAGTGGGGAGGATGTCCCATAATTGGCAAAAAGATGGAACTTGGAAATACTTCTTTAAAGGTACAATGATATTTGTTGCAGATCCCTTAAATTTACCTAGAGTTCCAGAGGATCCCAAACTAATTCTCAAATCAGAAAAAGTATTGATGGATTTAACGTTTAAACCTTTCAATGATGTCTACGAATATAGTAAATACATGACACCAGAATCTTTAGAAATTGGTAAAAAATCGGGAGACATGCATTGGGAACAAATTGGGAGAGTTAAAGGTAAACTTAATATTGGACAAGAGGAATATAATGTAAATTCAGTATTAGGTCAGAGAGATCATACGTATGGAGTGCGTGATTGGACAGGAGTTGGGAATTGGTTATATTATGTTGTATGGTTTAATGAAAACTTAACGATTAATCCTGCAGCAATTGTTACTGATGATGGAAGAGTTTCTACTGGTGGTTTTTTATTCCGAGATGGAAAAAATATTCCACTACGTTCTATTCAAATTATAAAACAAGAATATGATGAACAAGGGGTATATCCCATTAGTTCTGAACTACAAATAATTGATAATCTAGGTGAAGAACATAATTTAAAAGCCAATGTTGGACCTATAATTCCAGTACCTTTCAAAGATGAGGAAGGAAATCAATCAATTTTGATCCAATCATTTGGTAGATTTGAATTAGATGGAATTAAAGGAGGTTACGGAACTTTTGAAACCTTAAGAAAAGTCAGAAATTAAAAAAAAAATTCAAAAAACAGAGAAAAAAAATTATTTATAGTTTACTTTATATTGCCATAAGTTCAAATCTTTTCGCAACTTTTTACCTATTTCCATTGTTTTTTTGGCTAACATATTTATTTCATCAAAGGAAAATGTTGCGGTGCCACTTTTTTGAATAGATGTGATACTATCTTCTGTAACAGATATTGAGATTTTTCCATCGCAGATTAATTCCTCGGGTAAACTTGGATCCAAAAAGATCACATTATCAATCTTGCCATAAGTTAAAACTAAAGGCATTTCATTTACAAGATATTCTCCATCTAAATATTTCCCAGTCCACACGAGTTTTCCATCTTCCATTTTACCTTCTGGGACATGGGCCGATATCAATGTAGTTAACGCGCTTATTCCTCCTACATCAATTAAATTTCCCGCATAATTCAAAACATACATGTCAATGAAGAGAATGTAAACTGCTTTATTAGCTTCTATACATAATTTCTTAGTTTGAACACAATCAGCATGTCTGATTCCTCTGTCAACTACACGTGCTAATTCAATAGACTGTTCATCAGGTGGACCTCTTTCAAAGAGTGGTGATGCTATAGGTAACAACTCCGCCATAACCGTACATACTCCCTCATCAGGCAGATCTGGAAATGGAACACCAACGTCATATTTTAATCCAGTCATTATTCTTGTTTTACCTAAAGAAACATCGGCAGATCCTTCAGCTGAAGCAATAACATCATGTTTAATGGAAATATCTCGGTATTCCCATAAACCACGCCCATCAAACCGTTCTTCCTTTCTAAGGTTTTGTGTGATGTAGTTCTTTTCTATCGCAGAAATCACGCGTTTTATTTTCATCATTTTAACTATTACCTCCACTTACTTCTTCTTGAATTTCAATGTACTTCTTTTTCAAGGCGTCTAATTGTATCTGGTATATCTCTGATAAGGCAGTTTTTGCTAATGAAAGAAATTCTTCCATTTGTTTAAGATTCATATCTCCATCAAATTGTAAAAGAGATAATTCTTCATTAAACCAGGTAATGGCACATGGTAAATCAGCTTGTCCTGCTTTATCTTCTATGCCTGATAGATCCACGACTAATTCATCATCAATCTTTCCAACTGCTACTGCAGTCACCAAACTTTTCATTGGAATACCTGCATCTGCTAAAGCTAAAGCTGCTACTGTAGTGGCCGCACATCTTGTTCCACCGTCAGCATCCATTACTTCGATGAAAACTTCGAAAGATGTGCCGGGATATAATTCTAGAAACAAAAGTGGTTCCAAGCAATCAGCTATAACCATTGAGATCTCTTTTTCTCTACGCCCTGGAGCAGGTCGCTTTCTTTCGAATACGGAGTATGTTGTCATTCTATAAAAAACTCGTAAAATACCTCTATCAGGCTTGGCTAAATGATGAGGATGTACTTCTCGTGGACCATATACAGCAGCAAAAATCTTATTATTTCCCCATTCTAGATAGGCAGAACCATCTGCATTCTCTACAACGCCCACCTCCATCTTAATCGGTCTTAATTCAGTCTTATCTCGCCCATCTAACCTTTTTCCATCATCACGAAATAACTTCTCAGGATATTCATCTTTAATAATTAACGGCATTTATTTCAAACCTCTCTTCTTTTTTTCATTTTCAATATAATCTACCATTCTATCTGTTAATCCAACGGTATGAGCTTCTCGTTCAATTTTTCTTATTGCATCAACTAATAACCGCTCGTGAGCAATATCTTCAGCCTTTAACCAGATACGACCATTTTGTGTTACGAATATAGTGCTTTTGGTTAAATTTTTCAAATTTTTAATCATAGAACCTTCTCTTCCTATAACACGAGGAATTTTCGGGGGATCAATTGATATAACAATCCCATTATTCTTTTTACCTAAGTACTTGCCAACGGTAGTTAATTCAGGTGAATTTAATCTATCTGCAGAGAGTATCTTGGCAATCAATATATCACCAATATTAAACATGTCGGTATTTGAAGTATTACGATCTGGAGGACCTCCTCTCATACCTCTCGTTTCTCTACCCCGTTTCATCGTATTTTTGGGTTTAAGAATAGCATCTTCTTTGGAGTTAATATCAAGTCTATATTTTACAGGATTTTTGTCAGTTACCAATGCTAATACTTTATCTCCGGGACGTGGTGTATAGAATCCTCTTAGAGGGATAACGTTGATATAGTTCTTTTTTGTCTGTTTCAACCCAATATTAAGTGATATTATTTTAGAACGATCTTGAGTCAGTATTGTTCCTCTTCCTGGTGAAAAAGTTTTTGTATCTGTAGTAAGGATTTCACCAGGTACAACTAGATTACGAGTGGTTTCCTCATCTTCAAATTCGTCAGGATCAGAATCGTCTTCAGTATTTACCGCCTCTTCCTCTTCTTCTTGATTATTATCTTTAATTCCTTGTTCTTCATCTTTAAAACTCATTTGTATAATTTCACGCTCTTTAAGTATTTTCTTTTTTCTAAAAGAAAAAAATATAATGCTAACAAAAATTAGTCAAACTATGAGAGTTCAGGATTTTATAAGTTTTGTTTGAACTCTTCCATGTGTGAGCTTATTCAGTTTATCAATCAATTCCATTTGAAGACCTGCAGGAAGGGTAATTACAGATGCCCATGATCCGTCAGCTTGCCATTCTTCTTTTTTAATTTGAGCCATTTGAGCAACAACATTATATCCTTTTGCTGTAAATGATGCTGGGATTTTAATTGCCATCTCTACTTGTTCCATTCGAATTGGGATAATAGATCGTAGACTTTTTACGACATCTTCAACTTGTTCCTCAGCACTTTTCATCAAAGAGATCTTAATTTTCGCTTCTTCTATAGCTTTTTCAATTCTCTGATATGGATGGGGTTTTTTATTCTGTGGATTTATCGCATTTTTGCTTATAATCGTAATAATTTGCTTTAATTTTTTCTCTCTTTCTTCTTCTCTTTGTGTCTTAGTCCAATGAATCTCTCCATCTAATAAAATATGTGCACCAATAGTTCTGCCATCAGTAGAGTTAAAAACTGCCTCCATGTCACCATCAGTAGCTTTTTTTCCTCTTTTAAGATCCTCAAAAATTGTAAAACTTTCAAAAATGAGATCTACTGAGATTCTGGGGTCGTTTAAAATGTCTTGAACGGAAAGACGAGATTTATCACTCCCACTTTTTAGGTTTTTGCTAATCTCTTCTCGTATGATTTTTTTTGCATCCCATGCTTTTTCTTGATCTAATAACATTTCAAAAGTCCTTCCTTCTTTTTGGATGCATCCAATGATATATCCGCCTAAGTCAATTCTTGCTCGACCAATCATGCGTTTATCAATTATTGCTCTTTAATTATAAATTATTTATCTCGTCTATTATTCGTCTACAATAATGATTATTATAGGGATTTACCTTGAGAATGTTTCTGTATTATAACATACTTAATAATTCTTCCTTTTCTTCAACACTCAGTAATTTAAACTTCACATCATCTTTCAAAATATAAGTTACATCACATGTGTGTGATGTTAAATTTTCACCCATTAATTCTTTCAAAGTTTTTAAGGGTAATAATTTTAATTCCTCATCACTCATATCTTCTTTATAATTCTCTTCAAGGTATGCTCTTGCTTCAGATGCTCCTGATCCTATCGCAAAAGCTTTATAACCCCACATGGCACCACTAGGGTCTGTTAAATATAAGGATGTGCTCCCATCTGAATCAATTCCAGCAATTAGAAGACTTACTCCAAAAGGCCTAACACCGGCATTTTGAGTAAACATTTGAAGATATTCACATATGTTCAAGGTTGAATCTTTTACTGAAATTTTCTCATCATAATTTAATAAATTAACTTGCGCTTGAACTCTTGCGCGATCAACTAACACGCGGGCATCTGCAGTGAGTCCAGCAATAGCCACACCAATGTGGTTATCAATCTTAAAAATTTTCTCTGAACCGAGAACTTCTTGAAGTTCTAAACTTTTCTTTTCTACTGCAAATACAACAGAATGCTTGTTGGTACAAACAATGGCAGTTGTACCTCGTCTAACGGCTTCAATAGCATATTCTACCTGAAATAATCTTCCTTCAGGCGAGAATTGCGTTATCGCCATATCATACCCACGACCTTGTTGACTGAACATTTATCATGCACCTTCTTTATATTACAACAGATGTTAGCTCAAATATTATGGAATCGTATAAACCGCAAAACTCTAATCAGAACATAAACTCTTCTGAATACAGATTTTTATTTGCGTTATTTTCTTCTTTTAATTTAATTCTAATTCTATTAATAAAGAAGTAATAAATCAAATAATTTATATTTTGTTTTTATGGTTTGAAAGTTGTGAAGTTTTGGAGCTGGGGAGGGTCTAAAACTGTGGGAAAGAATAAAATTTCAAGGGGTATTTTTTGGTGAACAAAATATGTGCCTTTTAGTTTTTGGGTTTGATTTGGCGGAATTTGGATGTTTCTTGAGAAAATTTTCTCATCTGTTCAATTAAATCTTCTGTAATTTCGATTTCTTCATCGTGTAAATCCAAAATTATATCTCCAACACTCATATTTTCTAAAGACAATTTCTCTTCAGAATTTACTTCTTTTACTTATTTTATTTTTTTTGCCATTTTCTATACC
>JAGXNU010000159.1:366-4669 GCA_019894815.1 Promethearchaeota archaeon | reverse complement strand
ATAGTAGATGCTTGTGTTGTATAATAATCTGGACCTTCTCCTCGTTCTATACTCATATTTTTTAGAATAGTGAAGATCTCCGTGAGTTCGACCTTTTGCGGACAGATCTCATCACAAGTATCACACACAGTACACCCCCATATACCAAATGCATTTTCCTTCCCGAATATCTTTTCTTTTAATCCAAGTAAGGCATCTAGAATTAACCTCCTAGGATTATACCGCCCATTAGTGACTTGAGCAACGGGGCAAGCACCACTACAAGTAGCACATTGGTAACAATAAGCAAGTGTACTGCCTATATCAGATTGGATGATCTGGTTCCTAAACTCAAAATCTATGGTTGCCATTTTTAACAATATAGTTTTTTCTAAAGTTATATATCTATAACTTTCACTAAATTTTAAAATTAATTCTTTTGAAATTTGCATTTATTAAAAATAATTAAAGAAACTGTGATTTCAGTTTTTTACATTTTTGAAATTATTTCTTTTAGTACTGGTTCCCCAGCTGCACCAACCATTATACCATTACGGACAACTGGTTGATCTTGAACTTCAATTGTATGTTCCAGAAGGTGACCATCTTTAAAAAATATTAAAGTAGGAATAGCCGTTATCCCAAACTTGTCACCAAGAGGACGGTTTTGATCAAGGTCAACTTTCAATAGTTTAATTAAGCCTTCTTTATCTAAATTATCGAGTAACGGACTTAGCCATTTGCAAGGACCACACCACTCAGTATACACGTCGATAATGACCTTTCCTTGATTCATATCATCTGAAATCGCAAGTCCGAACTCCTTTAATTCTTCGATGTTCATCATTTACTTTACCATTAAATAATTATGAAGTATTGAAGAAAATAATATTTTTTTCCTTATATTAGTTTCAGTTATAAAAACCATGAGAAATATAGTAGTTTTGGGTATTATTAAAATAATAATGTGAGGATGATCTAAAATTTCAGTATTTTTGTATAAGATCATACTAAACATCCATTAATTGAATTAAAAACTTTATTATCCCTCTAATATTTTTAAAATATAATTTGATCTAATACTATTCTAGTTGTATAAATAATGAATTATTCTAGGAATGAATTGGTACAATCTGAGGCTACGATGAATCAGATGAGGAATTCTGTTTATATACTGCAACGATTCATGAAAAATAATGGTTTAACTGAGATTAAACAAAGATTGAATAGAATGGGGAAAAATATTGCACATACTTATGTGAAATACTGGAAACCTATTGAAGTAATTGATCTCAGTAATATTAGTGATGTATTAGCAACACTATATAAAAATATTCTTAATAGCACGGTTTCAATTGAAATCAACTCAACTAATAACACAATTTCGGTTAAGGATAATGATTGTGCCTTATGTAAATATCATTTTGAAGATATTGAAGTAGCGGGTTGTGAAATAATTGCTAGTATGATAGCTGAATTCGTTAATCTCATCAATGCTCATTCTGGGATTTCATTCGCTTTAGAACCTATTAACATTAAAGAATCACGTGCTTTAGGCAATAAAACTTGTATTCATGTCTATAAATATCTTGAAGGAGGTATATAACAATGGGAACCGTTCAATGGCTATTAAAAAAAATAACAAAAATATTTGGAAGAAGTACTAATTCTTTGTTTTATACTCTCCTATACAGGGAGATCCTGAAAGAAATTAATGAAATCACAGAGAATGAGGAAGATTCTATCCTTCTTTTAAGAGAAATAGGAAAAAGAGCTTCATTTGAGTCTTGTGATCGACATCCTACAGTTTTTAAATTCATGCCTGGAAATCCTCAAAAAATACTTGAATATTTTGAACTATTATGGGTTGTAGTTTTTGGAAAAGAGCTTGCTGAGGGTGACTTAACATATGAAGAAGTGGAAAATAAAGATTCAAAATATAATGATTACATAATTAAAATTAAAACATGTCCTATCTGTGCTAGTTATGGTCAAGATGATGAGGACACTTTTGATTTTCGAAAGATTAAAAACCCAAATACAGAAGGTCTAGCGTGTGGCTTAACAGGAATGTTAGAAAGTGTAGCAAATTATATTCTGAATATAAAAAGGAATGAATACCGAATATCAATATTCGAACAAAAATGCATGGCTAAAGATGAAGGGTGTCTTCAATTTACATGTAAGATTTATGCTGCTGCTGAATGGAAGGAGATGTCCTCTATTAATATCCAAGATCAGCTCAAGTCAGGTGTCTTTTTTGAAGAATCAGTTAGCGAAGATGCAATACCTGATACAAAATTGGATTTTATAGACAAACTCCAAGATATCTTATCCTTAGATAAAATTGAAGAGTTATTAGATGAACCATTAGAGGGAATTAAAAATAAAGTTGCAGAAATAATACGAGATAAATTAAATATGGAACCTGATCATTTCTTTGACTACTTTCGAAATTATGAAGATGACTTAATTAGAATTATTGGATTCCTCATGGTTCATCTTTTAAATGAATATGGGGGTTTAATTGAAAAGATTTTGGAAAATGAAACTTTTTCGAAAATTATTGGTTATTTCTTCAATCAACTTAAAGAATTTACCCTGCTTTTTATTCCAATAGACGTGATTAATGATTATCATCAATTAATGGTTAGTTTTTTAGAAGGATTAGCACCCCCTGAAATGGTAGAAAATATTAAACAATTTTCTGGAAAGGATGACATAAATTATTTTTATGAGGGCGCTCAAATGGCACTTGAAAACCTTGGAATTGATTTTACTGAATTAAAAGATAATGTTTGGGAAGAATTAAGAAGGGAGAAAGAGGATGAATTAGTGTCTTCAGATCCATCCATGAGAGACAAAACTGAAGAGCAGCTTCCAAAAATCATCCGTATCGTACAAGAAATATTAATGTTAATTGGTGATATTTTTACTTTACCATTGAGGGTTTTAATTTCTGAGAGCCATTACGGATTAAAAACAGCCATAAATTCTGTTGTTTCTGAAGAAGAAGGTTTATATGGTAAAATCAAAGACAGACTTGACGTTATATTCGATTACATTCAAGAAATCCGTAAATAAAATAAAAGAAAAAAAATTGTTAGGTTTTTAATCCTAAATACATCCATAATGCAAACGTCATCATCACTACTCTCACAACACCAATAGCAACTGGTATAGTAAGTATTGAGTCTAATGCACCACAAACCACAAATATAGTAAAACCTAATCCTAAGTAAAAGAATTTTTTCCTCAATTCACCAGTTGCTTGCTTTGCTTTAATAAAAAATCCAATTCCTAGAAGAATTAAAGACGCCAAAAGAAATATAGCAATTAAGAAAAAAGTATAGTATCCCGTTTCAAATCTTGCATCTATCAAATCCCCAGAACCAAGAATAGGCATTGCTAAATCTTTAAACGAAGCATCATTTTGAAACCATAAGAAATACTCAAATACGATACCTAAACCAATAAAAATGCCAACAACAATCCACTTTCTTTTAGGCGCCATTAGCGAGCTACCAAGATACATAGCAACGACAAGAGCAGGAGCAACCCAAGTATAACTTAAGACAGTATAAATATAACTATTTGCTAAATTACTTCCTGTAATTAAGACCATGAAGAAATCGATGGTTGGACCTAACCATAAAAATCCAACAAAAAACATTGTTATTGCTGCAATAGTTAAGAGTTTTGCCTTTAGCTTTATTGATTTATATAAGGATAAAAAACCAAAAATCGTAGCTGATAGAATAATACCCGTAGCAGTTAGACCATCTAATAAACCTAATTCAGAAACCATTTTATATTCACATCCTTTTTTTTTATAAATAACTTAATTTTTATTATATTGATATATTGTAGATTTTGTATATAAAATATATTCTTTATCGAATTCAATTTTTTTTTTTCTGATTAAAAGATCATGTCATTCAATATCATCCTTTATTTTATAAAAAAAGAAAGTTATAATAACAAATTGATATAAATCACTATTAAAATTTAATTCTATAAATTCAACAAAAACTATCTAAATTTTAGAGGTTTTATTATGAGAAATCTAACAAAAAAAGCAGTAATAAAATTGTCAGTTTTTATTCCATTTACTATCATATTAATGACTATCTTTTCGATGCCCTTAATGGGGATACCCTCATTAGGGGATCTCGTGTTTCCCGGGAACGGAGTATGGAAAGTTCCCGGAGAACTTCCCGTGGCAGAACGGTTAAATATTCCCGGTTTAAGTGGAGAAGTAACCGTTATACGAGATGATTGGGGCATCCCTCATATATACGCCTCTTACGAGGAAGATCTCTTT
>JAGXNU010000159.1:0-356 GCA_019894815.1 Promethearchaeota archaeon | reverse complement strand
AAAGGTATGTAGATGGAATAAATTACTACATTGGGTCGCATGAAGATGTCATTCCATTAGAATATCATTTATTGGGCTTCAAACCTACTGAATGGAGTACTATTGATACTTTATGTTTAGTCCAAGAAATGGCGAGGCAGATGTCTTGGAACTATCATGATTTGGATAGATACACCGCTTTACTTGCATTGAATAATATCAATCTTACTTATTATAACGAATTATTTGGACTTACTTTACCTTACCAAATTCCTATTGTCCCTGACTACGGAGAATTCCCAGAAAGTCCAATGAAAGCTGGGTTTGAATTAAATCCTAGTTTTGCTTTAAAATCCGAAATTCAGAATTTCCTAGAT
>JAGXNU010000158.1 GCA_019894815.1 Promethearchaeota archaeon | reverse complement strand
AATTACCGCTTTATGAAAAGGAACATTTTTTAAGTCAACTTTTTGAAATTCAAAATAAATTTAATGAGTTAATGTCTAAATATAATTCATTAACAGATAGATATACTCCAAGTGCGGCAAGAGCTGAGTTATTTAATTGATACCTATTCAAAATATGGTACAACACATAATATTGTCATTGCTGAATTTGGATGGGCTCCAGTATTCATTTATTATGGATATCAGAATATTAATATTCAGATTAACGAGTCCATACCATTGCTTAATAAACATCTCACGGTGAATGATACTTATTTAAAACCATCTTTGCACATACAAAATGGAATAAATATATTAACAAATTTAAAAAAGGTGTTTAACACCTCGGTATATTTACTTGTATCAAAGCATTATTACAATGCTTTTTCTTCATCTATTTTTAGTGAGCTTTCTGATGAGGAAGTTGAAGCGTATTACCATCTTAATTATTTAAATAGAATTTTTTCTTCAAAAAGCTATACTGGAGAAGATTCTCCACTGTATTGGGTTATTTAAAAATTTCATAATCACCAGGAAGAATTGTATCAAATTTAGCTTTTAGAATTTGTTTTTTCTCCCCAATAATTTTAAAGATTTTGGGTAATTTTCCTATTTGTCCTACTTTATTTTCTCGACTTATTAAAGCTGCTCTAATTCCGGGTATATCTTCGGTTGCATCTAGCGCAGTCTTTATGGATTTCTCTATATCATCTCCCTTTACTAAATTAGCTATTCGTGTTGCAGCTCCATCAGCAAGAGTGGCATTTTCTGCAAAAATAGTTACTGCATCGGCTTGACCAAGACTGATAGCGTGCCCAATCGTAGCGGAACTCGTAGCGATGCCCATGGGGCAATCGTCCTTTTCAATTAAAAAGCCTACATTTAAATTAAGTTTATTTTCTCCTGCATACAAGGCAATTTTCATCAATTTCTCAGAGTCAATTGCGATTTCCCCTCCATTTTCTACTAAAGCTACTCTTGCAGGAACAAAATCTTCCTCATAATTCTTCATGACATTTAGCATTAGATCTGCTAAAGCTCCTGCTACAGTAGCCATCGGTCCGACATTACATATCCTTGAATATCTAACCATTAACTGTATGATCTCATGAGGAGATGATACCTTTATTGGATCAAATGATCTTAAGAAAGTTGTATTTTTTGCTGTATACTTTTCTAATAATTCTCGTTGATAGAAAAGTTGATTTTTTGCTTTTAGGATGGCATCCTTTGATTCTGAGATAATTGTAACGTCTGATTCTTTTTCTAAAAAATGGTTTTTATATAGTTTCAATTTAAATATTTAAGAGGGATAAATTTTGCAATGAAATTTTAGTTTAAATAAATATAAATAAATCTTATATTATTATTTATTCAATAATCTATGCTATATAATCATGAACAAGACAAACTATAACGAAATAATCTCTCAATTACAGAAAGAATTAAATTCAGAATGTGCTATTGCTAATAATTATGGAATTATATTATCATCAAAAATAAAGGAGTTTTCCCAAGGTAAGATCATCCCACATAAAATTCTTTCTTTAATATCTAATTCTCAAGATATTGCGAAAGAACTAAATTTGAAGAAAATAAATTCTTTTGCTGTTGAAGCAGAGAAAAATAATTATTTATTTACATTTAACGAAGAATTAATATTGATTTCAAAGTTAGGATTAGACGTGAATTTGGCAATATTCATGCCAAGCATCAAATTATTTTTAGATAAATTTTGTGAAGAATCAAAGGAATATGAAATTAAAGAATTCTCTATATTTGATTTCTCTAAAGAGATTAAAAATATGGAAGAATCGTTATCTAAGGCAAAAATTGAAGATAAAAAATATTCAGTTATCAAGGATCTTGTTAATTATATATCAAGTCTATAACGTTAGAGATGATAATGCAAGGTTAAAAAGGTTAGGTGAACTATAATTTTAAGACAAGTCTATATATTAAAAGAAGGAGAACAAATTTACTACAGGCATTTTGGAAAAGCATTGAAGAAAGAAATGTTTGATTCAATAATTGGGGAATTGGTGGACGAAGCTTTTAGTAAAGGAGGAAATAAGGTCGATTATCATGATTATTATAAGTATCGAATGTCTTACATAACAGAAAAGGATCTTAATCTGATCTTTCTTTTTGTTACGGGACTCACTGATAATTTCGATAGTATTAAAAAGGAATTAATCAAGTGCAAAAAAGAATTTTTGAATTTGTTTGAAGATATTTTACTCCATAAATATGATTCTAAAACCTTTGAAGTTTTCGATCCTACCATTGATTCAATTCATAGAAATCTACGCCCAAAGATTTCTCTTGTAGGTTTTTCGGGAGTAGGTAAGACAACAATCACTAGATTAATCAAAGCAGAAGAAATTCCAATGCAACATGTCCCTACAATTACGGGTGATATTGCAACAATTAAAATAGGAAAGCTTTATTTCCATTTATGGGATTTTGCTGGGCAGGAACAATTCAGTTATCTTTGGAACAATTTCATAAAAGGAAGTGATGCAGTTCTATTAATCACAGATTCTTCTTTAGAAAATATCGAAAAAAGCAAGTTTTTCTTAGAATTAATTAAAGAGCAAGCTGGACACGCTCATGTAGCTGTAATAGGTAATAAACAAGATCTCAAGGAATCGATGAAACCGGAACAGATTGAGAAGATCTTAGGATTAAAAACTTATTCCATGATTGCTAATGAAGTAAAAAATCGGGATAAAATGATACAAATTATTGCTGATATTTTAGAAATGAGTGCTGAGATTTCACCATTATTAAAACCACTTTTAGAGAGAGATACTCTGATAGAGGAAGCAACGAAATCACTAGAAAATGCAGAATTTCAAAATGCTGCTACTTTATTTGAAAAAATAAGCTATTTATGTTTAGAATTAGGAGATGACTCATTAGGAAGGGAGTTTTATGAAAAAGCTCAGAAAATAAAAGGTTTACTTCAAAAAACCAGCCAACCAACACCTACACCAGCAAAAGAAACACCAACAAAAACGCCCGATAAAGAACCTACAACAACGCCCGAAAAGGAACCTACAATACCTACACCAGCAAAAGAAACACCAACAACAACGCCCGATAAGGAATCTACAACACCACCCGAAAAGGTACCTACAATACCACCCGAAAAGGAACCATTAGAAGCCCCTCCCAAAAGTGAACCCTTACCGAAATTTGCAAAAATTGAACAAGCCATGGAAGAGGATGATAAGATTAAAGATGTTCCTAAGAAACCTACATTAGCCCCTCCTCCACCTCCACCTCCAAGCGTCATGAAGACACAGAAAACACCTCAAGCGAAAGCGCTACCAGTTCCTAAAGAAGAAAAACCAACTCCAATTAAGAAACCGACTCTTCCACCTGGACCTCCACCTTCAAAAGTAAAGGCTCCACCAAGCATACATGAAATGAAACGTGAGGAAGAGGAATTAATTATTCAACCGAAAATTGATCTGAGCGGTTTAAATTTGAATGCAGACGACTTCATGATTAAACAGAGACCCAAGACTATAACTGTAGTACCAAAAGATGCAAAAAATAAATTAAAAACGTCTCCATTTGGTCAAGTCTCAAATCCCTCAACAAATTTTATTCCGAAACCCGTAACACCAATCAAGCTAGTTAAACCGAAAGTAAAACCCGCTCTCCCCCTCAAATCACCTCCTGAACCATCATCTCAAGAATCTACGCCTAACACATCCCCAACTCCAGTTGATCCAATTCAATTAATTACACCCAAATCAAAAGTAATAGCTCCACCAGAACTTACACCTCCAGAACAAGAGAAAACGGCTGAAATAAAGGAACCAAGTGATATGCCTTTAGAGGAAGCAAAAGTGACAACACAACAGAAGTCAGACATAGAAAAAGCTTTACTAGATTTAAAAATCAAGAAATCAAATATATCGAAAATGGCCTTAGATTTCGATATGAAAGAATTAACGGGAGAAATCACCGCAGAAGAGTTGGAAGAGAAGAAGAAAAAATTGGACCTTATTAAACAAAATCTTGAGTCTCAAATCAAGGACTTAGAAGACATGTTGAAATAGTTCTATTCTATTTCTTTTATTATCATAATTTTTCTTTTTAGTGAAAAAGAACACCATGATTGATAAAATATCTCACATTATTTCTTTATTAAAACTGAGAAAATAATTAATCATGACCATTGTTATAATGAAATTTGGTGGCAGTTGTCTTGTTGATGAAA
The DNA here is from genome assembly GCA_019894815.1 of Promethearchaeota archaeon. Taxonomy (GTDB): domain Archaea; phylum Asgardarchaeota; class Lokiarchaeia; order Sigyniarchaeales; family SOKP01; genus SOKP01. The sequence continues at coordinate 445 of JAGXNU010000158.1, read as the reverse complement.
AAGCGTTTCTAAGGATTTTAAAGATAACTGGGGATTATGCACACTCAAAGAATATATATGTAGCTTCAGCCCTTAATGGAATAACGGATTTATTATTAGGGACCGCTCAAAACATTTCGAATGTTAAGATCCTTGACAAGAACATGGCTATAATAGAAAAAAGACATTTTGATATTATTGAACAAATCTTCGAAGAAGGTTCTGATCATTATCACAAAACAAAAGATTTTATTGATAAGCGTTTAAGTGATTTAGAGGATGTTTTTGCGGATATACGAGAATTTGGTTTAGAGCCTTATTATCAAGATTATATACTCAGTTTTGGAGAAATTTTATCAACATACATATTACATCAATTTTTATTAAGTCGTGAGTTTGATTCTGTCTACATTCCAGCAAATAAAATTATAATTACTAATGACGAATTTAATAACGCTTATCCACT
>JAGXNU010000157.1 GCA_019894815.1 Promethearchaeota archaeon | reverse complement strand
TTCATATTATTTATAACAAACCAATTATATTTTAATATTTTTTAATATTAAAAATAGAATTATCCAACTCTTACTTTTCAAAAATAAATCTACTAATAATAAGATAAACTATACTTAAAAACAATGTAGTGATTAAATTCTTCCTCCAATATAAAAGAAACAATTCCATTAGACTCATATAAATTTGTAGTTTATTTTTTTAGCTCATCTATTTGTAATTTTAATTTAGAATTTTCTATCTGACAAGCATTTAGTTGAAATATTTCAATCAGAAATATTCTGCTTTACTTGGGGTATGAACGTTATTTTTTATTTAGTTCGATAATTTTTTTAATTGATTTTATTACTCCTTGTTCTACAAGCTCAATAGTTCTTTTATATACTTCGGGACCGAAATTGACTGGATCAGGTATATCTAATTCACCACTCTCACCTGCAAATTCTAATAACAAGAACGATTTCTTATCAATATCTTTAACGTGTTTAAATTTTCTTCTTAAGCGTTTTAAGTGGTAATTTTCCATGACTAGTATTAAATCCTGCTCATCTAAGAGTTTATCATCCATGATCTTGCCATGAAAATCGCTAAAATCTATATTTTTTGTCTTTAAGTAGGCAATTGTTTCTGGTTGGGCGGTTTTAAAAAAATTAATAAATCCAGCAGAATCAAAATTAATATCTTTTAGCTCTTCTTTATATTGCGAATTTTGTAGCCAATAAGAAAGTCCGTGAGCCAATGGACTTCGAGAAGTATTTCCAAAACAGACCCATAGAACGTTATTAATTGTTTGCATTATTAACTCTTAAGAAAATATACTAAATTAAAAAAAAATTACTATTTAATCAAAAAAGATGTAAAATTTTAATTGTAGTTTATGTTTTTAATCATAACTTCAAAAAAGAATGGAGATTTACACCTTAAATTTCATTGAAGATTAAAACTGATATTCTAATCGTAGGAGGGGGTATTTCTGGTTTATCTTTGGCTATTAAATTAGCTGAATTAGCTCCAAATACAAATATATTATTAATTACAAAAGAAGGGATTACAGAATGCAACACTTTTTACGCTCAAGGAGGAATAGCTGGTGTTTGGAGTAAAAATGATAGTTTTGAAAAACATGTACAAGATACTTTAATTGCAGGAGATGGATTATGTAATGAAGAAATTGTACGTTCAATTATCACAAAAGCTCCTGAAAGAATTAAGGAATTAATTGATATGGGAGTTAAATTCACTCAAAATGATAGTGGTGATTATGATCTCGGTAAAGAAGGTGGTCATTCTGAAAGAAGAATCTTTCACGTTAATGATTTAACGGGTCAAAATATAGAAAAAACTCTCATCAAACAAGTTAGAGGACTTTCTAATGTAGAAATCAAGGAACATTGGTGTGCAATCAATTTATATGCGAACAATTTCAGATGTGATGGTGCTTATGTCTTAGACCAAAAAGCTGAAGTTATTCATAGTATAGCTGCTAAAGCGACAATTTTGGCTACTGGTGGTGCGGGTAAAATATATCTCTATACAACAAATCCTGATGTAGCTTCTGGAGATGGTATCGCCATGGCTTACAGAGCAGGAGCCATAATTGCTAACATGGAATTTTATCAATTTCATCCTACTTGCCTTTATCATCCTTATGCTAAATCTTTCTTAATTACAGAGGTCATAAGGGGAGAAGGTGCGATACTTAAAGATGTGAGGGGGGATGAATTCATGCATAAATATCATGATTTAAAAGATTTAGCACCACGAGACATAGTATCGCGAGCTATTGATGCTGAACTTAAAAGATCTGGAGATGATCATGTCTCTTTAGATATTGCTTCCTATAAAAGCCCTAGTTTTATTAAAAGCCACTTCCCTTGGGTGTACGAAAATTGCATGAACTTCAATATAGATATTACAAAAGATCCTATTCCAGTCGTTCCAGCAGCACATTATTGTTGTGGAGGAGTGTTGACCAAGATTAATGGTTCTACAAAAGTTAAAAATTTGTATGTTATTGGTGAATCTTCCTGTACTGGTTTGCATGGAGCTAATCGACTGGCAAGTAATTCGTTGTTAGAAGGCTTAGTATGTGGACATGAATGTGCAGACCTTCTTGCGAAAACAGCAAGTGACCTTAAAATTAATGAATTTAAAGATTGGGAACCAGGACATGCCGTCCCTTCAACAGAGGCAGTAGTTCTAACCCAAAATTGGGATGAAATTAGACGATTCATGTGGAATTACGTGGGAATTGTAAGAACGGACAAAAGACTTCAAAGAGCAAAAAAAAGAATCAATTTACTGTTGGATGAGATAAATTCTTACTACTGGGATTTTAAAATTGAAAAGAATTTAGTAGAATTAAGAAATCTAGCTACAGTTGCAAAACTGATTATTGTTAGTGCAATTTCTAGGAAGGAAAGCCGAGGAATCCATTATAATGTAGATTATCCGACTAAATCGACCATGATAAGACCGACAACTCTTAGGAGACCTTGGTAATTGCATCTTTTAGTATATTTTATATGGTATTTCTCATTAATTTTGAATTAACTATTAATAATAATAATAATAGTTAAAAAAACAAGGTGGCACTTTCTTGAATCAGGGAAAAAGGATCAGGATTGAAAGAATCATCAATAGAAAAAGTAAAAGAACAATCATCATACCAATGGATCACGGATTTTCTGATGGTACAATAAAGGGTTTAGAAGATTTTGCTGAAATGATCGATAAGGTTTCAATGGGAGGTGCAGATGCCGTATTAATGCATTCTGGTATGGTAGGTGCGGGTCATCGCAAACAAGGTAAAGATATAGGTTTAATAATACATTTATCAGGAGCTACTAGTCTTTCACCACATCCAAACAAAAAAGTCTTGGTATGTTCAGTTGAAAGAGCTTTAAAATTTGGTGCGGATGCTGTCTCAATCCACATCAACATAGGTGCGGATGAGGAATCAGAAATGCTTCAAGATGCCCATAAAGTAGTAGAAGCCTCAAGAGAATGGGGCATGCCTTTAATTGCAATGATGTATCCTCGTGGTAAAAAAATCGAAGATGAAAACGATCCTGATGTCGTGAACATTGCGGTTAGAGTAGGGGCTGAATTGGGTGCTGATATTGTAAAAACAAATTATACTGGTGATATAGATTCTTTTAAATATATTGTTAAAAGTGTTGATATACCCATAATAATTGCAGGTGGTCCTAAAATGGAAACAATTCCTGAACTACTCCAAGTTGTATCCGATTCTATTCAAGCAGGTGGATCAGGTGTCGCTTTTGGTAGGAACGTGTTTCAATCAAAGGATCCATCAATGCTAGTGAACGCGCTTTCTAAAATCGTTCATGAAAACTATTCGGTAGAAGATATAATGGAACAATATAGATTTGAATGATAAAATTTGGTGAATATTATAACAGAAAAAAAAATCATTCCATATTCTCAATTATTTAGGAGAGCCATAGAAATTTCGATAGAATTTGCATTATTGATAATTCTCCTCTATTATCTTCCTAGCATTATTCAGCTATTTCAATTATTGTTTGGTTTGATCTAGAGGGGATATCTATTTTTCCAATATTTCATGTTGCAGTACCTTTACTTGTATTTGAAATTCCATATATTAAACGTAAACAAGATTTTAATCGTTTAGCACTAATTATTGGATCCATCCTACCTGATCTTATAGATAAGTCATTAATGTTTTTAGGGCTTGGTTCAGGACGCGGATATTCTCATACTCTTATATTTGTTGCAGCTTTATATGCGATTACATTATTATTACTCAAAGGAAAAACTATCATACCAAACTCACTAACTATCGGTATTCTATTTCATTTATTATTAGATCTTCCTGAAATTCCCTTATTTTTTCCATTTATTAACTACCAATTTATTTATCTTGAAGATCCGTTGAGTGGGTGGCTATTTTCACTTTTGAATGATCCAATTGTACAAATTACAGAAACCTTAGGGATTCTTTTTTTGATTATTATTGTATTTCAAAATAAACTTTATTCTATAAGATATATATTCACTTATATAAAAGAAAGTAATGTAAATCAAAAAATACAGGAATAGTTTAATTCAAATATAAAATTTTTCTTTAAATAAATTAAATAATAAATAAATTAGTTATTTACCATCTATTAGAAGTTGAATCTTAATATTAAGTGATTTCACATGAATCAATCCAGCATGCTAAATATCATTGTTGATACCCATGAAAGGAAATTAATGAAAGTCTTGGATGAGAAAAAAGATAAAATTAATTACAAGGTAGAACAATTAGATGTCGCAGATATTATAATCAGCGAGGAAGTAGCAATAGAGCGAAAGGAAGGTTTCGATTTTGTCTCCTCTATCATGGATAATCGATTATTTGAACAAATGTTGCGTTTAAAAGAGACTTATTTGAAACCTATTCTAATCTTAGAAGGTTTAAATGATTACGTCTTCGAAAATACAGGCATGAAGATTAATTCTATTTACGGAGCTCTCTGTAAAGTATCATATGTCATGGGTATTTCAGTGATCCCTACTAGAACTATAAATGACACGGTTATTGCCATTGAAAGAATAGCATTTCGGGAACAATCAGGAGGAAATGATACTATTTTGTCAAGAAAAGCACCAAAAAGCATGAGCACTGAGGATAGAAGAGCTTTCATAATAGAGGGGCTAATTGATAGTGGTCCAAAGAAAGCAAAAGATTTGATCGGGCATTTTAAAACGCCCTATAACGT
>JAGXNU010000156.1 GCA_019894815.1 Promethearchaeota archaeon | reverse complement strand
ATTCATGATCTTCTCACTCGATAGGTATTATTCCTATTTATTAAATATAATTATCTTAATTTTTTTTATATCAATATTTTAGATATTAGAAAAGAAAAAAAACCAAACTTAAAGAAAATAAAGAGAAAAAAAATTAATCTATGTTGGATTCATTATTCAGTGCTTCCTTGCGCTTTCGTAATATCATCATGACCCCGAGCATCATAAAAACACCCCCTACTCCTATTCCTGCTACCATCAACATCTCTGGAGGGAGGGAAATTTTCGTGTTATCGGTAGGATCCGTTCCGTTCACATCATTAGGATCGTCACATGATGCAATAATCCCCATATTTATCATTGCATAAGCAACATTTAGATTTTCGTGTCCTATATCAACGTGAATTTCAATGCGTATTGAGTAAGTTCCCGCTTGAGACGTGCCAAATAAAAAGGAATTAATTTCTGAAACTCCTGCTAAAGTATTATTCAAGTAGACTGCAAAGGGAAGGTCATCTGGATCAAATAAAGTCAAATCAACATGGTCCACCGTGCTTAAGTTCCCTTCTGCAGACACGCGTCCGATATAGAATTTATACGAATAGTCCGATTGGAAAGGAAATTGGTGGATAATGTAGGGCTGGTCAGTATTAAATCGCGTTACCTCATACAATTCAAAATTAATCGGATCCCATTCAGAAATTTTATCTCTCAGGCACTCATACTCTTTTTCAATTTTGATGTGAATATTCACGTTATAAATACTCTCTACTTCAAAAGAGAAGGTGTGATTGCCTGCCATGGCAGTTCCAAAGGGTATTTCCTGATAACTCAAATCATATGGAACTTGCTGAAGGGCACCATCATACACTGTAAAAAGTTTTTCATCGGGATCGTAAATTCGAACCGTTATGTTGCAAAAATGTGGAGTGACCAAGCGAATCCAAGTGAAATATGTGAAATCCCCCAGGAGAGATGTGTCTGAAAAATTTAATGGGGATCCTCCAACTTCGAACGTAAAGACTTTATCCACGAGGATGTCTTCTTCAGCACTCAGATGAATGGAAGAGTAAGATTCCATGTTAGGCATATTTCTCCCATTATAATCATGAGGAATTAGGTTAAATGCCGAAATTACGATAAAAAATACTGAGAATGTTAAAATGAAGAATGCAACAGGTTTAGTCTTAATATCCGTGCACCTCTAATGCTTCAAATTCCACGATGAGTTCGGTGGTAATGGGACACTTATCATGCTGAATGCAGGTAAAACAAGGTTGGTCTGTCCAAAAATAAGCTTTCTGGTTTGGACGATCTACTATAAGTACCGGAAATTCGGATCGTGGACACAGTAAAGCGGAATTGCTGAGACTTCCTCGTTTTGGTAAGGCATAGGATACCCCACAATCATCGCACTTCACAAATCGCTTGTAATTATTCGTCTTATAAATCATCAAGGAACATCCGCACTTTGGACACGTTCCGATTTCTTCTAATTGTCTCATGTCATCATGTCCTTATCTTGTAGTTAAGAGATATAGAGATAGTTAAGAGACTTTCTTGACTGTTTTATTTAAAGAAAAAAAGAAAAATTACTAAATCAGAAGACCACCTTTTTATTTTTTTTTTAAAAAGAAACGCATGAAATTAATTTCATAATGGTAATTTTCGATTATTTTGATGATCTTGGAACAGGAATGGAATTTCTTATTGCACTAGGATCCATCTTGGGAATGTTAGGGCTCGTGGTTGGGTTCATTGTCTTTATTTGGGGTGGAGGTCGTTTGAAAAAGCAAATGTTAGGAGTCATTATTTTCTCAATTGCCTTATTGGCTATCTGTGGATTAGATACTGGTGTCAATTATTTCCATATCTTTCGATAAGTTTTACTGCTGAATCAAAAAGAAATCCTTTGGAGTAACAGAAACCCACGTGAACTTTTAAAATTATTTTTATCAGTCATCTTTTTTGTTTTGATTAAGATGATTCTAATCTAAATAAGTGATATTTTAAACATTCAAAAAAAATTTGGTTAATGAAATCCTGGAGTAGTTCCTGGTTGGAAAAGGGTCATTCCAAGAATTACTATGGTTCCACCAGTGAGAAAAGCACCCATGTATAGAAGTAGGAGACCTTTGATCATTCCACCATACCATATTTTGCGACCAAAGATTGCTTTGGCTCCCACTATTAGGAGGGTGAATCCACCAACGATTTGAAACACGTTCCCTAAATAATCAAAAACCAATCGAAAAGACGTCCCAATATAGTATCGCAGAGTGATTCCATAAAACGGCATGAAAACCAAGAGAAATAACACCAACCCAATCACGAATATTGTTAACCTGCTGGTTCTTCTTCTTCCGTGATGACCCTCGTCATCTTTATCGTAATATGAATAATCATCATATGAATAATAATCCTCATGAGTCATGATATAGTTCACCTTATTTCTCCTCAATTCCTACTATTTTAATATAAAGAAAAAATATCCGGTTTATTTTGTTTTTTATATAGTTATAGCCTTCATTGTTATCATGGGAATCAAGCTACGAGATTTAGTCAGAAATATTCCAATTGAAGCGTCTGAATTAGCAGGAAGCGCTATATCAATTGATGCTCCTAATATTATTTCCAGTCTTTTCTCGTTTTCCCATAAAAAATCTTCTGATTCCAAATATTTTCTCGATGGTACTCAGCGTCCAATCTCTCATCTTTATGGATTATTATATCGAGTGAATTTCTATTATTCTAAAAAGATCTTACCTATTTTTTGCTTTGATGGCATTGACTCCCCGCTTAAGAAACTTCGCACGAAAGATCGACTCAAGGATTTCTTGTTTACAGAAAGATGGTTCAAGCAGGTATTGAAGGATGGTGATAAGAACCGAGCTCGCGAGATAGCGTTGAGTTCAGAATATTTCTGGCCCAACATTATCAAGGAATCAAAAGCCTTACTCGGAGCTTTAGGGGTCCCTTATATTGAATCTCCTGCTTCAGCAGAATCACAATGCGCTCAATTAGTCAAGGATGGCATGGCTCGTTATTCCAATTCTCAAGATTATGATTCTTTTCTTTTTGGATGCCCTCGAGTGGTACGAAATCTTTCTAAATCCCTACGGAGAAAGGAGCACGGAAAGTGGACTTATCAAAAAATACAACCCCAGCTTATTGAACTAAAGGCAACTCTAAAACAATTAAATATATCTCAATTCCAATTAGTTGATATGGGGCTACTCATTGGCACCGATTATTTCCCAGGTATCAAAGGAATAGGACCAAAAAATGCGCTGAAATTGATAAAACTCAACGGGACCATCGAAAGGGTGATAACAGCCGAGAGAGATAAGTATGATTTTACCAGATTGAGCTTTGAAATTATTAAAAAAGTACGAAAGATCTTTCTTTTTCCCGAAGTGTTGGAGAAGTATACTGATTTTCATTGGGAGTTACCCCACGAAGAAAGTGTCATGTCCTTGTTGTGTAGGGATCATCGATTGGATGAAGAAAGGGTTAGGAATAATCTAGAAAAAACAATCAATAACTACTATAAAACAACCAAATATTCTTCTTCTCACTTGAATAAACCCCGAAAAGTACAAAAAAAATTGTTAGAATATTGATTTTAAAAAATTCGCTTTTTTTCTTTAAAAATAAATAAGTTAATTATATCCAAAAAAGTCAAAATAAGCGTGATTAAAGTGAGTTTTTGTGATGAGCTCTATCAAATCCTATTAAAAGAAGGTCTCGAGGATGAAGAGATCGAAAAGGCGATTCAAAAGAAAAACCGAGAGTTCGGAGGGTTCATGACCCAAGAAGGCATGTTATTTCTCATTGCTAAGGAGCGTGGCATTAACATTCGCAACCCCGATTTTGATCCCGAAGTATATCATGCAGTTGAAGAAGAAATCGATTACGATGAATTTACCATCCGCGTCTCAGAAATAAGTGAGGGAATGGTAAATATCGTCCTATTGGGCAAAATCATTCAAAAGTTTAAAATCAATGAATTCGTGCGAAATGATGGCTCAATTGGAATGGTCGGATCTTTCATGCTACAGGACGAGAGCGATGCAATTAAGGTGGTGGCGTGGGATGAGCAGGTTAAAATTCTTCAATCTGAATATTTTCGCGAGGGGGAATTGGTGCGAATCATCGAAGGATATTCTAAAATGGGGAGAAATGAAGAACTTGAAGTCCATTTAGGAAGAAGGGGAAAAATAATGCTTTCACCAGAAGATGTTAGTTCCAACGTAAAGAAACGCCTTGAAATTTTGGAGCCATCAGAGAAAATAGCTAAGAAAAGTGAGATAAAAAATTCAGTACCCCTACGAATCTCAATGCAAAATGAAAAATTCATTCGCGTGGTGAAAGGTATCGTGATCGTTGAAGAATTCAAAGAAATCACGTTAAAATCGGGGCAAGACACTTTCCTTCTAAAACTCAACATCACTGATGAGGAAGATTATTCTGTTCGGATCATCCTCTGGGGCGATGATGCCATTAATTGCTTGAAGATGATAGATGAAGGTGAAGGCTACTCATTTCATGATTTAATGGTTAAAGAAAACTCTTACACAGGAGAAAAAGAGCTCTCCTTTACAAAAAAATCTTCAATAAGACCTTCTTAATTTTTTTTATTTAAATATCCTCCCATTGTAGTAGTCATTAATTACAAGGAAAGGAAAGAAAAACATGACAAATTACACTCCGAAAGATCTATACGAAAATGATATTACAAAAGTGTTGGATAAGATGCGGCACGATTATGGGA